>PKZR01000425.1 GCA_003133815.1 Limisphaerales bacterium
GCCAGCGGCAACTGAAAAAGCTTTAATATGTCAGATGGCATTCGGCGTATAGTTTGCTCAAATAAAAATGGCAAAACGAATAGTTTCCTGCAAGCAAGCAATCATTGCGGTAATAAAAGGCCGCATTTGCTCCCATGAAAATCTTCGCGCGTATTTTTTACTCAAAAAAGTTTATTTTGACTCTAGTAAAAGAATGAAATATGGACAATAAATTATACCAGAATCATTTCATCCGCACAAGCCATAACCGCCGATGGTTGTCGTTGGCAACCATGACTTGCGCGAAGCGAGGTTGCGGTGAGTTGGTAGAAACGAGCACAGTTTTTGCTTGGGGACATAAATTATGAAACCAGTCAGTCTATTCACAGATACAAAAAGCCGGAGCAAACCTGCAGGCCTTGCGCCGGGCTTTCACCTTGTCGAACTGCTTGTGGTCATCCCCTAGCCGCTTGACCNNCCGGCGATACGGCTACTTTCAACGGCGCGGGTGGCGGCCATACTACCATTGACTTGGTATCGGGGGTCACGATTTCAAACCTCCTTTTCAACACCGGCAGTGCGGCTGCTTATACTATTGGCAACGGTGCTGTGGGCAGCCAGACGCTCACGCTGAACAATTCCGGGGGCATTACCTTGAATTCCACAGCGGCCAGCAACCAATTGTTCAATGCGGCGCTTGTGCTGGGCACCGATTCGACGGCGCAGTCTTACACCAATTTCAACAACAGCGCCCAAACCCTTACCTTTGCCAGCAGCATCTATGGCGGCCCTTCGGCCGGCTCGGGCACGGCTGGCACCAAGACGTTGGTGATGGGCGGATCGGGCAACACGGTGATCAGCGGTAGCCTGCTGAATGGCGCGTCAACGGCTCCGGCGACGACGACTATTGCGCTGACCAAGTTAGGTGCGGGCACGCTGACTTTCAATGGCACGGTGGATGCCTCTACTCTTGGTGGTGGGGCTGGCGGTGGTGCCTACGGCACCGTCGCGGTCAACGCTGGCACGCTGGCGCTTGATTTTTCCAATGCCGGTCCCACTTCGGATTTGCTGAACACCTACACGCCGGTTTCACTGGGCGGCGGCACGCTTCAGATCATTGGCAATGCCGCCAATGCGAGCACGCAGAATTTAACCAACGGGACGGGCACCACGGTTAATCCGGGTTTCAACGTGATCACCGTCGGGCCGAATGGCGGGAATATGTCCGATCCGCTGCCGACCCTGAACATTGGAGCTTTTACGCAAACGGCGGGTTCTCAGACGATGTTTGTCGGGCCCTCCTATAATACGAATTATTCGGGCGGCACGGTCACTAATTTGGCGGCGACTGGAACAATCACGACCACGACGCTGGGCAACCAAAACAACCTGCTCTGGCCGAGCAGCCGACTGGGGGTTGCCACGGTTGGTCTCTATGAATGGGCGTCCGTGGTCACGACACCGGCAGGAAGCCACAATATTCTTGCGGGCAGCCAGCAGGCAGGCACTTTTTATAACCAAGTCGCAGCAGGCGGGACGGCGGGCAACGCTGACGTCAATTATGATTTGCTTGGCAACGCAACTTTTAACAATTCGAAGCCGGCCTATGTTGACACGATTCGCTTCAATGTTCCAGGCGCGTTCACCGCTACAACGGGCGCGGGCGGCAGCGGATACGTGTTTTTGGTCGGTGGCATTCTCGTGACACCAAACGTAGGACCCAACAACACCACCCTTGCCAACGGTGGTGAGTGGATGGCCAGTGCCGACACCGCTTCCGGCAATTGTCCCATTGATGTCTATCAGAACAATACCGCTGGCGAACTATTTATGAGTGTTCCCTTCTATTATTATAGTTCAACTGCGCGGGCCACCTGTTATGTCAAAGGGGGTCTAGGCACGGTGGATCTGACCGGGACGGCAGGTAACAGCGGTAATTACGGGTCACCTTATCTCAATGAGGGTTGCACGGTGATCAACAACAACACTCAAATAGGTCGGTCAGCCTCGGCGGCGACGCTTTACATGAACGGCGGCACTCTCGTCGCCAGCGGTAATACAACCCTCGACAATTCGGGTTCTAACCCGCGTCCAGTCACGTTGCTGGGCAACGGCGGCGGCTTGGCTGCGGAAGCGGGTTATACGTTGACTGTTGACGGCCAGATTGGCAGCGGGGCGAACGCGGGTCAGCTGACCATCGGCATTCCGGCTTCCAGTGCCAACGGCGGCGTGGCGGGTCAACTTCCCGGTACTGGCAGTGGCACGGCGAATACCACACCTTTCTTTGGCACCGGCACGGTGAAATTGAACAACACGGCCGGCAATTTTTATTTCGGCGGCGTCAACATCGTGGGCGGAGCGACCTTGAACATCAATGGTATTTATGCGCTCGGCGGTGCCAACTACCTGGGTGGCGTTACTTTTAACAACGGCACATTGCAATATGCCACCGGCACCCTGCTTGGCGGCGCGGACATCAGCTATGGCGGCGCCGGCGCCGCAGTGCCACAGACGGTAAGTTTCGTTGGGAATGCGACTATTGACCTCAACGGGCAGACGGTCAGCTATGCAGGCAGCATCGGCAACGCTGGAAGTGGTCAGTTGACGGTGACGAATTCGGGTTCCGGCGGCGGATTGTTTTTGAATGGCGGCAGCACGCATACCGGTGGCACGGTTGTGGCCACCAACGGTATCCTCGGGGGCAACGGAACCATTGTCGGCAACGTGACGGTGAACAGCGGTGGTATTACGCAGCCCAGCAGCGGCTCGGGCGCGACCAACACGATCACCGGCAGCCTTACTTACACTTCGGGCAGTCCCACCAATAGTGCGAATTTCAATTTGAGCAGCAGCGCCGTCGGTGGCCCCAATGACCAGATCGTATTAAGCGGCAACAGCCAGACGCTGACCTGCGGCAGCGCCACAGTCGGCATCAAGTGCGGCCCAAGCCTTGATCTCGTGAATGACTATGTGCTGTTCAAAATGACCGGCAGTTCGCCCACCATCAGCGGCAACTTCAATATCGCGCCGGTCTGGCTGGCCACCCCGCCGAGCGGTGCCGGCAACTATCAGGTGATAAAAAGCGGCAACAACGTGGTGTTGCATTATTCGGGCAGCACGCCGCCAAGCATTTCAGCCAGCAGCGCCACGCCGTCAACGGCGGTTCGGAATCAGAATAACGTGGCCATCAGCGTAACGGTGGCCGGTGCCGGTGCCTCGACCATTACGAATGTTTCTGTGAATCTCGCACCCATCAATGGAACATCCGCAAGCTTGTCGCTGACGAGCGGCACGTCCGCGAACGGCACTTGGACTGGTAACATCACGGTTCCGGCATCCAGCAGCTTGGGCACGTTCACCTTGTCGGCTACGGCCATGGATAACAATGGCAACACGGCAGCGGCCAATATTTCCCTGACGGTCAATGTGGCCACGGATACATGGGTTGGCTCGGGCGGCGGCAACTGGAGCGCCAATGCGGACTGGGTGAACGTCGCTGGCAACTTTGCGCCGGGACTGTCGGGAGACACCTTGATTTTTGCGGGCTCAAGCGGTCTGACATCCACGATGAACAACAGTTACAGCATCACGGGGCTGACCTTCACCAACGGTGCGGGCAGCTTCAACATCGGGACTTCGAGCAGCACCTTGACCATCACGGCCAACGGCGTGACCAACAACTCCGCCAATGCAGAAATCTTGAACTTGCCGGTGCTCCTGACAAATGCGGCGCAGACGCTGAATGCGGCGGCCGGTAGCCTGACTCTGAGCCAGACCGTGAACAATGGCGGCTATCTGCTGACGGTTACAGATGGCGGATTCAACAGCGCAGTGAATGGAGCCATATCCGGCGCGGGCGGATTGACCAAGACCGGCAGCGGCACGTTGACGCTGGGCGGCACGAACAGTTACACCGGCACGACGGCGGTCAACGGCGGCACGGTGACAGTGAATGCCACCGGCGTGATCAGCAATTCCGTAAGTCCGGTGATTATAGGCAATGTTGCCGGCAATTCAATTTTGAACATCGCCGGCGGCTCGGTGAGTGCCAACGATGCCGTCAATCCAGCCGTTGCAATCGGCAACGTGACGAACGCCAGCGGATTCCTGTTCATGAGTTCAGGCAGCCTCGAATGCGGCGCTGGAGAATTCCATATCGGTCAGGTAGCGAACGGCTACGGTGCGTTTGACTTGAGCGGCGGCACAGTCACGATAGGCGATGTAAATACAGGAGATGCTTACTTCGTCGTTGGTGGTGCTTATGGTGCCAGCGCCTCCCAAGGTGTATTCAACATGAGCGGTGGAACGCTCAACGACAATGCTCAGGAGGTTGGACTCGGTGGCATTACTGGTTCGATTGGGGTGTTGAACATTAGCGGCGGCACATTAAATGGCTCCAAGGGCATCCATGTGGGCGAACGCGGCACGGGCATATTGAATGTTTCTGGTTCTGCGGTTCTCAACTTGACCGGTTCTACATTGCAGTTTGGTCTTAACAGCAGTCCCGGAGTTGTGGGCACGGCCAACCTGCTGGGCGGCACGGTGACGGCGAATTCTGTTGCGATAGGCAATGACGGTCCCACCTCGCGCTTGAATTTTAACGGCGGCACGCTGATGGCCGCTGCAGGCGGCACATTTATTCCCGCAGTATTGACCTCGGCGACAATTTACGGCGGCGGCGCGTTTATTGATGACGGCGGCAATGCCATTACCATTGCGCAACCGTTGCTCGCACCTGCGGGCAGCGGCGTCAGCAGCATCCCGGTGGCGACCGGCGGTGCGGGTTATCTGGATACTCCCGTTGTCACCATCACTGGCGGCGGCGGCGTAGGTGCCACGGCGGTGGCGACTGTTTCCGGTGGTTCCGTCACTGGTATCACGATCACGAGTCCGGGCACGGGTTACAACTCGGCTCCCACCGTGACGCTCTTCGGTGGCGGATACAACACTGCGGCCACACTCAGCGCGGCGACAATTGCGCCGAACGTAAGCGGCGGCCTGACCAAGCTGGACACGGGCACGCTCACTTTGACTGGAGCCAACACTTACACCAATCTGACGACGGTAAACTCCGGAACGCTGACACTTGGAACGGGATACTCCTCGGCCACGGCCGGTTATGAGGTGACGAACGGTGCTACCCTGGATGTTTCCTCCCTTAGCCCGTTCACACTTTCTGCGAACAAGTCGTTGTCGGGTGGTGGCACTATCAACGGATCCATAGCCACCTCGACCGGGGTGAATATTTATCCGGGAACGGAGTCTCCGACAATCGGCACGGTTGGCACGCTTACCTTCAACAACAATCTTGATTTAAGCGGTGGTGGCACCTGCTATTTTGACATCNNGGGGTGTTGTATGTGAATGCACTGAGTGGTGCCAATCCGCTGGATACGACCGCTGATTATGTGCTTATCTCGGATAGCAACGGCCCGAATGTCACGAGCCTGCCTGCCTTGGTTTGGGTCGGCACCAAGCCGTCCAACTATGGCAACTACACGCTTCAGCAGATTGGCAATAACATCGTCCTGCATTACAGCCCCTCGCTGGCTCCGATGGTTGCAAGCGTTTCGTTGAACCCATCAATTGCGGTTCGTGGGCAAAATGTAATTGTGGCCGCAACCATCACCCCGGGAAGTGGAACAATTGATCCCAGCGCCGGTGTGACGGTCAATTTAACTGCGTTCGGCGGATCGCCGACTTCGAGTTTGATTCTGTCGAATGCGAATGTTTATACCAACACGTTTACGGTTCCAGCCAGCACAGCTCCCGGCAGCCAAACACTGACAGTTGCCGTCACTGACAGCACTCCGCTATCGGGATCAGGGTTTAGCGTATTGACAATTAATGCGACCACTGAAGTTTGGAATGGTCTGGGCGGAGGCAACTGGAGCGACAATGCGGACTGGTTGAGCACACTTGCGCCAGGACTGGTCGGTGATGCCTTGGCGTTTGCCGGCACTTCCGGACTTACGCCGTCCATGGACACTAATTATAGTGTTACAAGCGTGACGTTCAACAGCGGTGCGGGAAGTTTCAACATCGGAACTCCCGGCTATAATCTGACCCTCACTTCCGGGGGCGTAATTAATAATTCCACGAACGCACAAAATCTAAATGTGCCGGTTTATTTGACGACAGTCGCGCAGACGATTAACGCCGCTGCGGGCGACTTGATCTTGGGGCAGAACCTGGACAATGGCGGTAATTTATTGACCGTGGCCGGTTCTCATAACACCACATTGAACGGTGCGATTTCTGACAACGGTGGTTTGACCTTGACCGGCAGCGGCATCTTGACGCTGGGCGGTTCAGATACTTACAACGGCAACACGACCATCAACGGTGGCACGCTGACAGTTAACTCTTCTGGTGGAATCAGCACCACCACGGGCAAGGTGGTCGTTGGCAACGCTGCGGGCAACTCGATTATGAATATTGCCGGTGGGACCGTGAATGCCAATCTGGCCGCTAATCCCGCTTTCGCCATTGGAAACGTGACGAACTCCAGCGGGTTTTTATTCATGAGTTCGGGCAGCCTTGAATGCGGTGCCGGTGAATTTCATATCGGCCAGGCGGCGGGCGCCTACGGCGCATTTGACTTGAGTGGTGGCACGGTCACGGTCGGGGACGTAAATGCAGCGGATGCCTTCTTTGTCGTGGGTGGTGCTTATGGAAACAGTGCTTCCGAAGGTGTTTTCAACATGAGCGGCGGGACGTTCAACGATAGCGCTCAATGGCTCGGCATTGCGAACATCGCCGGTGCCATCGGGGTGGCGAATTTGAGCGGCGGCACGATAAATGACAGCCATGGACTCCACGTGGGCGACCGGGGCACCGCCATATTGAATGTGTCCGGTTCGGCGGCGGTCAACCTGACCGGCGGCCCGCTGCAATTTGGCCTTGCAGGCAATACCACGGTTGGCACGGCCAACCTGTTGGGCGGCACGGTCACTGCGAACTCTGTCGGGGTGGCTGGCACCAGCACCTCCCAGCTGAATTTCAACGGCGGCACCTTGATGGCCGCAGCAGGCAGCACGACATTCATGCAGGGATTAACCGCCACCTATGTTTACAGCGGTGGTGCATTTCTAGATGACGGTGGCAACGCGATTACCATAGCGCAACCTTTGCTGGCACCGACAGGTTATGGCGTCAGTTCCATCGCAGTGACGAACGGCGGTTCAGGTTATTTAGACACACCCATTGTCACAATCGCCGGTGGCACAGGCAGTGGTGCATTGGCGGTCGCCCAAATCAATCCCACGACCGGAACTGTGACCAACATCCTGGTCGTCAATCCGGGCAGCGGTTATGCCAGTGGAGACACATTGACTGTGACATTGTTTGGTGGTGGTGGGAGCGGGGCAGGGGTCAACACACCTGTTCTGTCGGCCAACACCAGTGGCGGTCTGACAAAGCTTGATACCGGAACATTGACGCTTACCGGAGCCAGCACCTATGGCGGGAATACGGAAATCACCAACGGCATCCTGGCCTTGGGAACGGGCGGTTCCATCGGCAGTTCCACCAACATCCATGTGTGGAGCGGCGCGACATTTGACGTGTCAGCCATCAGCTTTACGCTGAACTCCGGCCAGACCCTCAAGGGCAACGGCACCGTGAATGGCAGTGTGGCCAACAACGGCACCATTGCTCCAGGACCCTCCAGTTCCATCGGCACGCTGACGTTCAACAACAACCTGACTCTGAATTCCAGCGGCATCACGTCGGTCAAATTGAACGAGACACTTTCGCCTTCCAACGACCTGATCAATGTCTCCGGAACATTGACATTTGGTGGAACACTGGCAGTTGCCAATCTGGGCAGTGCATTGAATCTCGGAGACACGTTCCAATTATTTAGCGAGGGTGGCACAGGAAGCTTCACCAGCATCACGGGTTCGCCAGGCGCAGGTCTGGCTTACAGCTTCAATCCGGCCAGCGGCGTGTTGAGCGTGGTGGCGGGTCCTGTGACACCGACATTGCAGACCGCGCCGACGGCTTCGCCGATTATCTATGGTCAGACATTGAGCGCTTCAATCTTGAGCGGCGGCGTGGTTACCAATGCATCCGGCACGACAGTGGGTGGCAGCTTTGCATTCACCACACCGTCCACGGCCCCGGGGGCGGGCATGGCAAGCCAGTCCGTGACATTCACCCCGACTGACACGGTGGATTACAACTCGTTTACGATCAGTGTCAGCGTGACGGTCAACAAGACGACGCCGATACTGCAGACGGCTCCGACGGCCACGACCATCACCAATGGCCAGACGTTGAGCGCGTCGACGTTGAGCGGTGGCGCTGTCACCAACGCCTTGGGTGCGAATGTGACAGGCGGTTTTGCCTTCACCACGCCCTCTGCAACACCGGGCGTCGGGACTGCGAACCAGCCGGTGACATTCACTCCGGTCGACACGACAGACTACAACACGTTAAGTTTGAGCGTCAGTGTGACAGTGGTCGCGCCGGCGACGGTGACAGGGCTGAAATTCACAGCCAAGCCTGTGATTTCAGGGACAAGCCTGACGATATCGGGGACCAACACCGGAGCGGGAACATTTTATCTGTTGGACAGCACGAATGTAGGCGCGCAACTCAAAACATGGACACCGCTCTGGACAAATACGGTGGGCGGCAGCAGCAGCTTCACCACAAACCTTCCCAATGTCGTGAACCCGGCGCTGGGCCATCAGTTCTATATCCTTAGCAGCACAAATAATTGATAGAGAAGTCATAAAAACTGAAGCCACCCTAGGTGGTTGATATTTACCTGTTCGCCGTTCGGGGTCTGTTGGATAAAAGC
>PKZR01000429.1:0-4841 GCA_003133815.1 Limisphaerales bacterium
CCGCTTTTCCCATCGCGAAATCCGCTTTTCCAGACGAGAAATCCCCTTTTCCCGTCGTGACTTCCTCTTTTCCCGACTGGAAAAGGGGATTTCCAAAGGCGACTTTTGTTGATTGACAGTGGTTTATGCAATTTAACCACTTGATTTGGGGTGGATCGGGATGTCGGTGGTCAATTTTAGATACCACAAGAGGACGGGCGGCTCTTGTGGTGTGAACCGGCCCGATGCAGGTTGTCATGGGTTGTTAATCCACCTTGATGGAAAATCGTTTTCCAACGAGGTTTTAGTCCGAAAATCAACCGTCGGTCAGGTTCGAGACCCGGCCTATTTCACGGATATCAGCTTTAAATTGATGGTCTGGGTCATCTGGTTGGTGATGCTTTGCATCTGGGCGGCGGCATCCGCGTTTCCACGCCTGGCCATGGGCACTTTGATGACCATGTCCATGTCCTGTTCCATGGTGGTGTCTATGACGATGCCCAGGTCAGGATCGAACCAGGACACGCCCGAAACACTGCCGTCGGTGACATTGATTTGCATCCCGGTGGGGCTTGAATTGGTGTCGGGCGTGGATTTGATGTCGCCGGCAAACTCAAGGCGTGCGCAATTGCGCGGCCCGTGCATTTCCCAGCTTTTGAAGGTGAACGTATAATTCAGCAGGAGCGTGCCCATGGTGCTCATGGGATATTGCACCTGCACGGGCCAGGTGTCACCCGGTTGCACGGGTTTGGCGGGCAGGAAGAGGTTTGCGCTCATCAACTGCTTGAAATAACTGTCGTTGAACGAATTCTTGAGCTGCGCCAGTTCGGGCGCGGATGCGCCGGACGCCAGCCGCGTCATCATTTCGTCAATGCCCTCCATGCGCAGCACTTCGTTGGTGACTCCGAGGAAATAGCGGATCTTGGAGCCGACAATTTTCCCGAGGATGCCGGCCACGGGGTTCGGCTTGTCCGGATTGATTTTTTTGGTGGAGTCGTAGTCGATCAATTTTCTGCCGCCCATCGTGGAGTTCATGCGTGCGCTGAGAAATTCCATCTCCACTTCGTGTGTGCCGTCGGCGTTTGCCTGCAGGACGGTCAGGGCGAAACCTTGTCCCATGGTCATTTCCTGTTTCATGGGCGCGGGCTGGCCGGGGATGGAAAACTGCATGGTCTGCTTCATGTCCATGTCCTGCAGGATGTGTTCGTCCTGCGGCCATTTGAGCTTCAACTCCACGGGGCCGGCGGGCGGCGTGAAGGTGGAGGTCTGGGAAAGTTTGCCGGATTTGTTGCAACCCGTCCAAGTGAGGCTCAATGCCAGTGCGGCACCTGCCAGAATAAGGTTCCTGTTCATCATGATTAGTATTGGAGACGAGTGTAGGGGCAGACCGGCCGCGGGTATATTATAAAAACAGCGGAAAATTATTGTCGCCTCATTGCCCGCGACTTTTTCCCATCAGTCCACCCCGACACCATGGCACGATATGTCAGGGAACAGAAATAAAGCCGGCGTCTGCAAACACAATCATGCCGCCGGTTATGATGGCATCATTTAATCCGCAACCACTTCAACCTGGCCGTTTAACCGGATGTCCACCGATGACGCACCGACCATAAGGTCGAACCTGCCAGGCTGGACGACAAAGCCGTGCGTGGTTTCTTCCCAGATCGCCAGCTTCGCGGCGGGCAGGGTGAACGTGACCGTTTTGGATTCACCCGGTTGCAGGGTGATGCGCTGGAAGCCGCGCAACATTTCCAGCGGAACTTTCACGCTGCTTTTTTCCTGATGGACGTAGAGTTGCGGGACATCGTCCCCTGCCCGGCTGCCGGTGTTTTTCACATCGAAGCTGACATTCACAACGTCGCCGGTCGTGATCTTATCCAGCGACAATTTCAGGTTGCCGTATTTGAAGGTTGTATAGCTCAAGCCGTGGCCGAAGGGGAACAGCGGCGTGCCATTCACATACATATATGTAAAGCCCTTGGTGATGTCGTATTCATCCACCGGCGGCACCTGTGCCTCGGACGCATAGACCGTATGAGGCAGACGGCCGGCGGGATTCACATCGCCGAAAAGCACGCCGGCAATCGCATGACCGCCCTCTTCACCCGGCCACCACGCCTGCAGCAGCGCGGGAACATTTGTGGCAATCCACGGGACCGTGAGCGGCCCGGCGCTCATCTCCACGACGATGGTTTTTGGATTGGCGGCAAAAACGGCCTCGACCAGTTCCTCCTGCGTGCCGGTCAAGCCAAGGGTTTTGCGGTCGCGTGCTTCCTGCTCCACCGCAGCCGTCGAGCCGACAAAAACGATGGCGACATCCGCCTTGCGCGCAAGATCAACGGCTTTGGCAAGCTCCGCCACCGGATCGGCTGCGGCTTCCGCCGATTCCGCCTTCCAGCGACCGGTCGTGTCGCCGCCAACCAGCCCGCCGAGCGTGTGAGTGACCTGAACATTTGCGCCGACGTATTCCTGGATTCCCTGCAGGGCGGTCACGGTTTTGCCCGCCTTGCCGTTGTAATTGTTCATGATGATGCGGTCGGCGAGCGGCCCGATGACGGCGATGTTTTTGAGTTTGGTCTTGTCGAGCGGCAGGAAATTGTTTTCATTTTTCATCAGCACGATGGATTCCTGGGAGACCTTCAACGCCACGGCGCGGTTGGCGTCACTGTTGATGACATCTGGGGAAATCCTGCTGTAAGGAACGGCGGCGAACGGGTCAAAATCGCCGAGCCGGAACCGGACACGCAACACACGCGTGAGGGCGTCGTCCAACCGCGCCTCGCCCAGTTTGCCGTCGCGCACGGCAGCGGGAATGTTGTCCATAAATTCCTTGTCCGAAAAATCGCAGCCGGCCATCACCGATTGCGCCACGGCATCTTCATAGGTCATCTTGTTCGCCTCGTGGCCTTGAACCATCGTGCGCACGCCACCGAGGTCGGAGACGACGAAGCCTTGAAAGCCCCAGTCATTTTTGAGGACGTCCGTAAGCAGCCAATGATTCATGTTGTTGGGCATGCCGTTGATGGCGTTGTAGCTCGCCATGATGGATTGCGCGCGGCCTTCGACGATGGCATCGCGGAAATGCGGGAACCAGTATTCGTGCAGCATCCGTTCGGAGACGACGGCGTTCAGTTTCTGCCGGTCGGTTTCAACGTTGTTGACGGCATAATGTTTCAGCGTCGCGGCGATTTTCAAGTAATGCGGATCGTCGCCCTGCAACCCCTCAACGTAGCTGACGGCCATGCGACCGGTGAGGAACGGATCCTCGCCCCACGATTCATGGTTGCGGCCCCAGTAGGGATTGCGCTCGATGTTGATGACCGGCGCGCGGTAGATCAACCCCTTGTGCTGGCCGGGCGCGTTCGGGTCGAGATGCCAGCCGTTGTAAATAGCCCGAGCCTCGTCTGAGAGAACCGACGCGGTTTCGTGGACAAGATTTGTGTCCCAAGTTGCGGACATCGCAAGGCAAATGGGAAACAGGGTAGTCGGCTTGTCCCATTGCACGCCGTTGAGACACTGGTTCCACTGGTCGGAACGGATGTTGAACCGTACGACCGTCGGGCCGACATGGTTCAACAGTGTGGCCTTTTCCTCAAGCGTGAGGCGCGAAATCAAATCGGCGACGCGCACGTCCACGGGCTGGTTCAAGTCGAGATAAAGCGCGGGGGCGTTTGTGTCTACAGCCATGACATGGCTCGTGAAGAAGATGCCAAGCATTGCGAGGGCGATGTTTTTTTTCATGGTAAAATTGGAACTGGTTTTGGAACGATTGACCTTGCCGCAGTTGGAATTTATTTTGCCGGGGGATTATCGCTCACATATTTTGCATCGGCATTAGTGAGCGCACTGCCCTTGTCCGAAAGCAGTGGGATGAACGGACTGTCCTTCAATGCCTTGAGGCCGGAGACGATTGATTCGGCGACAATTTCCGCGCCGGGAGCATAAGTGTGGTTGTGGTCGCTGTAAAGTTTGTTCACTGCCTCGCGGCCCATAGCCTCGTATTTGTCGGCGCAGAAATCAGTGAGGTCGAACACGGGAATGTTCAGCTTCTGACCAAGCTCCTTCGTCCATTGCGTGTACTGGCCATTCGCTGTGCCGCGTTCGATCTTGTCCTGCTTGGGATCATAGTCGGCGGGCAGCGGACCGACCGGCGTGGCATCGCGGAATTTCGCCTTTGGATTTGTCCATATGTTGCGTGTTGTAACGGTAAGTAAAATGACATGCGCGCCCTTCGCTTCCGCGTCCGTGGCCATCTTGGACATATACCAACCGTAAGTGTGGGCAGTATCTGTCGTGCCGTCGGCACGCTGGATGTCAACCGTGTCGTCGCCAACGCCGGGAACGGAACCGCGATCGCGGGCGGTGCGCGGCGGCCCGCCATCGTTGATGCCGAACACCAGCAGCATGAAATCACCGGCCTGGATTTGCGGAAGAACCTTCGGCCAGTCCCCGGTGTAATAAGTGCGGCTCGACTGCCCGGCGTGGCCAACGTTTTTGACAGTCACCTTCTCGGGATCAAAATACCCTGCAATGGGCGTTCCCCAGCCGACCATGGGTTCGCCATTTTTGCCCCGGCCGTTGTTCTTTGCCGTCGAATCGCCGCAGACAAAAATCGCGGGCTTGTTCGTGTCTCGTTCCGCGCTGACATCGCCCGCACTTCCCGCTCTCGTAACGGCCTCCGGCATGTTCGTGGTATCCTGCGCGCGGACATTTGCCGCAACGCTCATCAGGCCGAGGACAAGTGACAATGCGAATTTGGTTTTCATTTTATTTGTCTTTGATTTAACGACGGGGTTTTGGATTCAGGCGCTGACGTCGCCTTGCGACCAGTTGCCGTCTATGAGACGCCACATCCGGCC
>PKZR01000429.1:4871-9760 GCA_003133815.1 Limisphaerales bacterium
GCCACGCCCGTGGGCATCTTGTCATTAAGCAAACGCCCGACGCGTGAGCGCAGCAGCGGCGCGAATTTTTCGTAGAGGGCTTCGTCGCTGCCGTTTGTATCCGAGTAGATGCCGCCGGTGAGATTGCCTTCAAGATGCGTGAGAATATTTTCCACTTCTGCGGCGTCGCGCGCGACTACGACCAGCGAGGCGTTGCCAAATGCTTCGGTCTGCAATTTTTCCGGCGCCGCAAGAAATTGCGCGCCGCTCACACGCAGCAGTGTGTTCGAGAATTTGTTTCCCGCCAGCGCCAAACCACCGGTGACAAGTTCCGCGCCTGCCGATTGCAACGTTTTCACGCTCGCTGCGAGATTGCGCGCGACACCGGATGACAAGAGAGTTCCCGGCGTCGAGCTTTCCAGTTTTGCCTTCACGCCCGCGATGAATTTTTCGGTCTCGTTGCTTGCGAATAAAATTGTCAGTCCCGGGCTCGTGCAAAATTGTCCGTTCGCCATCAGGCAACTACCCGTGAATTCCTCAACTATTTTCACACCGCGCTCCGCCAGCGCGCCAGGCAGAATCACCACCGGATTCAAACTCGACATCTCAAGGTAAACCGGCTTGCCGACGGCATCGGCGGCGGTTTTCAACTTCATTCCCGCCACGCGGCTGCCGGTGAAGCCGACCGCACCTAATCGCGGGTCGGCTACAAATCGCAGACCGTCATCCGGCGCGAGGTTGTAAAGCATCTGCACCGTTGCGGGCGGCAAACCGATTTCGCGCACGGCGGCAATCGCTTCTTCCGCAAGCAGCCGCGATGTGTTTGGGTGACATGGATGAGCCTTGGCAATGACCGGATTTCCCGCCGCAATCGCCGACGCAAAATCGCCNNCCACGAACCTTCGAGCGCGGCGGCGGCAGCCTGACGCAATTGATTCATCGTGCGCGGTAATTCCACGTCGGCGAGACGCGGAGCTTTCGGCAGCGAAGTTTCAGCATGTGCGGCCTCGACAATTTCAGTTTTGCGCGCTTCAATCCGGTCTGCAAAACGCGTCAAATATTTTGCGATTTGTTCCGGCGGTGTCGCGCGCAAAATGGACGCGGCTTCAACAGCGGCATCCAGCGCATCGCCGCAATCAGACCAAACGCTCGTTGGAAATTCTTCCGGCAATTTTTCGCCGGTCGCCGGATTGTCCGCGTGAAAAGTTCTGCTGGCCTTGGCCGTGCGCCATTCGCCGGCGATTAAAATCGGTTGAGTTGACATAATTTATTAGCTTTTTCGAAATGGTTTGACGATGGCAGCAATATCCATTTCGCCGTGTCCGGCGGTAATGGCTTTTTGAAATTCTTCCAGCGCTGCCCTGGCCGTCACCAGTTCAACCGAAAGCTTGCGGCCTTCCTGAATCGCGTAACCAAGGTCTTTCGCCATGAGCCGCAAGAGAAAATTCGGCGTGAAATCCGGTGTCGTCATTCGCGCGGAAACCGCCTTGACCAAAGGACTGCCGGGAGCGCCGTTCGTGAGAACCTCCAGAGCCTTCGCGCGATCCAGCCCGCTTCGTTCAATCATCGCAAGAGCTTCGGCCAAAGCCGCAATTTGCACGCCGCAGACAAAATTATTAATGAGCTTGATCAAGGTGCCGCTGCCGGTCGGGCCGATCAACGAAACATTTTTGCCCATCGCGGCGAAAACCGGGCGCGCTTTTTCGAGCGTGGCGGAATCGCCGCCGACAAGAAAATTCAGTTCGCCCGAAGCCGCCTGGTTTTTGCTGCCGGTCACGGGCGCATCGAGAAATTCACATTGTTTTTTCGCGGCGATGGCGGCGAGTTCTCGCACCCAATTCACCGAGACCGTGCTGCATTCAATGCACACCGTTCCGGGTTTGGCGGCGGCGAGCGCGCCATTTTCACCCGTCCACAAACTGCGCGCAGCGTTGTCATCAGCCACCATGCTAATGATGAAATTCGCTTGCGCTGCCGCTTCGCGGGGAGAATTCGCAACCTTCGCGCCTTCTGCTGCGAACGATTTTGATCTTTCAACGTTGCGATTGAATACTGTCAGTTGAAATCCGTTTGCCAAAAGCCGTCGCGCCATGCCACCGCCCATGATGCCGAGGCCGAGAAATGCAATGCGTGGTTTGCTCATAAAATTTCAACTCAGAGATTTGACGGCGACCAAAGTAGCTCCATCGCGCGCGACCCGCAACGGATTGCGCAACGCCCGACCAAAGCCGTTGAATTCGACAATCATCTCATCGCCGTCCGCGAGGTGGACGCCTGCGCCAAAGCTCAAGCTGCACGCGCCGAAATAATGGACGTGTAAATCACCGGGACGGCGGTGCGCCTCAAATTTGAAATGGTGATGCTCGATGTTCGCGAGGCTGTGGCACATTTCGTCCTCGCCGGTAAGGATTTCCTGCGACCACAAAACTTTGTTCGCGCGCTCAATTGTAACCTTGCCGGGCACGGATTTGAAATCGGGATCAATCAACAGTTCCGGGCCGAGCGAGCAGTTGCGCAGTTTCGAGCCGGCGAGGTTGAGATAATTCTTCTTTTCAAATTTGTGGTCGGAAAATTCGTTGCCAATCGCCATTCCAATGCGGCGCGGCTGGCCGTCCGGATCAATCAAATAAATTCCTGCAATCTCGGCCTCCTCGCCGCCGTCTTCGGCATATGACGGAACGTCGAGAGGTTCGTTGGGCCTGCGTAAAATGCCGCCGCTGCCTTTGTAGAACCATTCCGGTGCGACGCCAATCTGCCCGGGCGCGGGCTTGCCACGTTCCATGCCCCAGCGGAAAATTTTCATGCTGTCGTTTAGTTCGGCCTCGTTTGCGCTGTGCATCGCCTGGCGATTTTTCGCACTGCCGAGATGTGTCAAGCCCGTGCCGGAGACGAGGCATCGCGCGGGTTCGGCAGGATGATCAATTGGCGGAAGCAATTTCCATTCGGATTTACCGTCGTAGATAGAATCGTAGTCGAGCCGTTCACTGGTGACACGCGATTGGATTAGTTTCAGCAACGACGTTCCGCTCTCGGCTGATTGCTTTGCCAGTTCGTAGATTGAACCAAAGCCGGTAAGCAAGCGCAGATGCGGCTCTTCAACAAACGCCACAGCGCTCTTCGAACCACTTTGGATTTGGACGAGGCGCGTCATTCGGTGACGTGGAATTGTTTTAACTTTTTCTCGTCAATCGTCAAACCGAGGCCGGGCGTATTTTCATTAAGATCAATGAAGCCGTCCTTAGCCATAGGTTCACCTTTGAAGATATACCAGAATAGTTCGTTGCCGACCTCGATATCCACAGGCGGGAAGAATTCCGCCATCGGCGAATTCAGGCTCGCCATGACGATGTGATAATTGTGCATCTGCCCCGCATGCGGAATGACGGGAATCGAATGAGCCTCGGCGAGCGCGGAAATTTTGCGCGCCTGCGTGATGCCGCCGACGCGGTTGGTGTCGAACTGGATGTAATCCACCGCGCGGGCTTCGATGAGTTCGCGGAAACCGTAAATCGTGTGTTCATGTTCGCCGCCCGCGATGGGGATGCGGCCAAACTTTTTCAATTCCGCGTAGCCGTGGATGTCGTCGGGGATGACGGCTTCTTCAAGCCAGCGCAGATTGAATTTTTCCAGCAGCGGAATCATGCGCTTGGCGTAATCCAGATTCCATCCCATGTAGGCGTCGGCCATGATGTCAATGTCGTCGCCGACTGTCTCGCGCACGACGCGCACGAGTGCGAGATTTTTTTGCATTCCTTCCGCGCCGTCGGTCGGGCCCCAGCCGAAGCGGAGCTTCATGGCTTTGTAACCTTCGTTCTTATATTTTTTTGATTCGTGCGCTAGTTCGTCGAGCGGCGTGGAGTAAAGCCGGCTTGCATAAACGGGAATTTTTGGCTTGGTGCGTCCGCCGAGCAGACGATAAACCGGTTGTTTCACGGACTTGCCGAGCAAATCCCAGAGCGCAATGTCCAACGCGCTGATGGCGACCATCGCGACGCCTTTGCGCCCAAACGCCATCGTCTTGCGATACATGTGCTGCCAGAGAAACTCGATGTCCCACGGGTCGGCACCGATGAGCAGCGGCTTGAGGTAGAGGTCAATCAACTGCTTCGTCACGAGCGGCGAGAGCGCGGCGTTGCCGATGCCAACGAGGCCGTTGTCGGTGAAGATTTCCACAACGAGCCAGCCGTGAAACGTGAATGTGCCCATCGTCTTCTTCGAGAGCATCGGCGCAATGGCGTCCATCGGGTTGGTGCAGAAATGTGGCGGCAGCGGAACGGTTTTGCCTTTCCATTGAACTACGCGGGTGCGGATTTCGGTGATTTTCATAATCTATTTTACTGTTGGAAAAGATAACGGTTGAATTTTCGGGATGACCAGACAAATCAAAATGAACGCCGCGATGTGCATCGAACCGGAGATGACGAGCGCAGGCGTGTAGCTGTAACCGTGGTNNCGAGGCCGGCGAGCGTGCCGACAGCGCGTTTGGAAATCATGTCGGTCGGCAAAATCATCACGAGAGTGGACCAAGATTGTTGCCCGAAAAACGCGAGGCTGAAAATAAAAATCACCCAGCCGACCGAATGTAGTTGCGGCACAAGTATCACCCAGGGCATCAGCGCCGCGCTTGCGCCGAGCGCCAGTTTGCGCGAGACGTTCACGGAAAATCCGCGCTTGAGCAGCCAGCTCGAAAATCCGCCGCCGACCAGACAGCCCACGCCGGAGGCCGCGTAAGGAATCCAGCCGATGCCGGTCGCCGCGTTAAATTTGATTTGAAATGTTTCCATTAGAAACTTTGGCAGCCAGAAGATATAAAAATACCACGCCGCGTCGCTTAAAAATTTCGCCCACACAATCGCCCAGACTTCGCGGTGCGCCAGCAATTCGCGGAGCAGAACCGGCTTGCCGGATTC
>PKZR01000136.1 GCA_003133815.1 Limisphaerales bacterium
CGCATTCTTCGGTGACAATTTCACGACGGAAGACGAAGCCGCGTTCTGTGCGGATGCAGAGGCATATTTCCGAACCGAAGAAGGTGGACAAAAAGTGCAGGAAGCACTCGACCTCGCAACGGGATTGCCTCCCGCTCTCGCTTGCACGAGTAGCGAGCTGGTGACTGAATTCATGAGCCATCTCAGTGAGTGCGCCAAGTGGTATGGAGAGCGCTGGAAATATTACCATGACAAATTCATGGCGACGGCGGGCGTAGTGGCACAAGCAAGAGAGAACCGATTTTGGGCTTATCAGCTTGAGAAGTGGCAGGAACAGCTTGTTATCAATCAATTTCCGCGCCTCGGATTCCTTCCCACTTACAGTTTCCCGGTCAACAGCGTGCAACTGGAAGTGCTGACTGAAGATCGACCAGGCCACACGAATCCTTGGGACAAGGATATTCAACTCGTCCGTGACGCGCGTCTCGGCATCAGTGAATACGCGCCCGGCTCACAGGTCATCGCCAATGGTCGCGTCTGGGAGTCCTACGGCATCGGACAATACCCGAAACACTTTATGCCGACGCGTCATTATCGTGAGTGTCCGCAGTGCCGTCATGTTCAAATCGAAATGGCTCGCGAGGATTTTGATGCTGCTTGCCCGGTTTACTGCCAAATGCTGACTGCANNAACGCGCTTACGGCCGCCGCCCACACAGGAAGCGCGCCTTTTGAGCGCCGCAGCCGACACGGCGTTTGCAGTATCACCAGCAAATGTGGCTAACACAAGTTGGGCTTGGCAGGATGCAAAGCAGGGACGGATGTTCGTGGTCAATAAAGGGCGCAACTTTGGTTTTCTTCGGTGCTCGTGTGGTTTTGCTGAAATGCTTCGCAACCCGGTCGCGCATGTTGTGGAGATTCAAGCCCATGGTCATCGCTCACCCTACAACCAACCTTGCACACTAAATTCTTGGCATATCGAAGATCTCGCCCACGAGTTCCATACGGACGTGCTCCAAATCCGCATTGACCAGCCGATTCCACTTCCCGCTAATCTCCGCCCGGAGGAAATTGATGGCTGGCGCGATGGCTTTGTCCGCACGCTGGTAGAAGCTGTTCGCCTGGGTGCGGTAAATCTGCTGGGCATAGACCAGCGCGAACTTTGTGGCACTCCTCGCAGTCGCATCTTTGGCTACCCCGAGGTAGTGCTCTACGATAGCGTGGCTGGCGGCGCGGGTTACTGCCAAATGCTGACTGCACGTTTCGCGATGCGCGACTTGCTGAAGAACGCTTTGGAAGTGTTGCGTTGTAAAGCTGAGTGCAGTCACTCTTGCCGCACCTGTCTGCAAGGCTATGAAAACCAGATTTACTGGGACAAGCTGAACCGGAAGCCCGTGCTCGTTTGGCTGGAACGGGTGCTGAACATCAATCAAGCGGAGAACCCTTTCGACAGATTCAACGCCGCTCCCCTAAGCGTCACAAATGGCTCGGCTATCTTTCAGGCAGAACTTGAAACCGCAAATCATCTGCTCGTTGTTGCGCCCCGCCTTTTCAATCTGCAAAAGGATGCAATGAACGAAAATCATTTTGGGGCACCAGAGACAGTTGCGTTTGCGAAGAAACTGGTGAGTTGGATGACTGCAGGAAACACTCTGGAAATTGCGCTTCCAGAACCACCATTGATTCATGCCGATTTCCCAAACAGCATTTGGGTCGCTGAACGGCTGAAGACCTGCATGGAGGACGGTTCATTGAAGCTTTGCCGGTTGCCTGCAAGTTTCGATCCGAGGCAGTGGCCGCGCGCCGTTGTCAACCCAGACAAGAATGGAAGTCGGGCATTCTTCAGCACCAGTCTGTTCACAGACGGTTTCCTCGACTTGCCACTGCCCACCCCGCTCTGGAAAGGTCCATCACCCGATGCCGCCGCATTGCAAGCAATGCGCTTAGGATGGGTCAGTCTTGATTCAAAGGCGCTTCGCATACCCAAAGACACGACACTTCTCGAATATTCCGCCGGGCAGAGTCGTGATTACGCTAGAGACTTTTCATTTTGTAAGGGCAAGAACTTCGCTCTTGTTCGCATCGAAGATCCCTTCATTTTGAAGACGGATTGGAATTACAAGCAACTGAAGCGATTCCTGGAAATAGTTTTTCCGCTTATGGCGTCGTGTCCCGCAAAAATTGAATTACGAACTCGTGTCAGCGAAGAACCAGACCAAAAGCTCATGATTCAGGACTTTGAGAAGTGGCTTAAAGGGAAAGGCGCAACTTGTTCCTTCCAGCTGGTGCCGACTTATGGGTTGGGGAAAAAAGATTTTCATGATCGGAGACTTGTGTTTCAACCTGATCCAACAATTACAAAAAAGCGGACAACAATCCTAATGACCGGAGGCATTGACCGCTACATCGACTTAAAGTTCGAGTGCAGTATTGTCATTCAAACATAAGCATCAACCTTTAATCCGTTATCACATGAAACCCGCCCTTGGATGGACAATGCTGTCGCGTGAGGAAATGCGGCAGGTGGAGCGCTCGCTGGCCAACAGCGAGCAG
>PKZR01000460.1:0-15455 GCA_003133815.1 Limisphaerales bacterium
GGATTGTTCGGAGCGAAACATGCGACATGACGATTGCGCGTTGCAATTGATTGAACGTGAATCGCCGGATTCTGCATTTTGCATTCTGCATTTTGCATTTCCAAAGTGGCGCGGAACGGAACCACGTCTTCAATCAAAAGCCAATGCCCCGAAGGGACGAGCGTGACGCGGCGGGTGTCAATCAATGTCCATTTGACAACCTGCGGAAAGATTTTTGCCGTCTGTATTTCGCACAAGAGGTTGGCGAGCGGAGTTTTGGCCTCGCGTATGGCAAATTCACTGGCTGCGGCGAGGAAATTTTCCGGCGACGATTCAATTTGTTCAGCGAGCCAGCGCCAGTCGAGGCTGTCAATGGATTCGATGGAAATAATTTTGCTTAACGCCTGTGTTGCAAATGCAGCTTGGGCATGCATCCGGCGGTAATTCTCGCCGTACAAGCCAACTGGCTTTTGCGTGGACGCGAGGCAATGGCATGCACCGGGTGCGAGTGTGAAAATGACCGCGGTCATTTCACGCGCAAATTGCGAAAGCGGCTGGCCGAGCAAATCAAATTGGAAATCAGAAATTTCCAATTTTAAGCCGGTTGTCGCGAGCGTCAGCAGGTGGGATTTTTCAATGTCCGTGTTGACCAGGATTAGGACGGAATCTTTGCCTTCGGCGGATTCCCGGAGCAGCGCGTAAATGGGAGAGTCGGGCGCGCTAAGGCGGGTGAGTTTTGCGCCGTCGAAAAAGCATGGATGGTCTGAGATTAGCCTGTTGATCTGAGCGAGTTCGGGAACGATGTTGCCGGCGCTGTCCCAGTTCAAGCCGGTGTTGCCATGGACGCGGATTTTTTCGGCGGCGAGCCATTCTACGCCGCAGGTGAAGCCGAATGCGCCACTGGGACTTGTCAGTGCGCAAAGGCGGTTTCTCAGGAGAGACCAAGCGCGGCCCTTTCCGGCGAGGCGGCTGTTGTCGTGGGTTTCGGAATAATGGACGTAGGCGCCAATGCTCGAACTTTGGCGGTTTGCATAGTCGAGATACCACGCGACTTCCTTGCCGGAATAATTTTGGAATAGTTCGGAGTAGGCCCATTGCATTCCGCCTTCGGTGAGCAGGTTTTCAGTGGCCTCCCACGAGCCGCCGAGGCCTTCGAGCAGGAAGATGGTTTCCGGAAATTCGCTTTGGACGCGCGCAATAATGTATTGCCACGCAGGGACGGGAATTTTATAGCCAGCGTCGCAGCGGAAACCGTCCACGCCGCGTTTGCACCAGACCACCAGCGATTCAGCGATGATGTCCCAAAGCTTGACGTCATTTTGTTCCAGTTCCACCAAATCTTCCCAGACCGTGCCCCAAGCACCGGGGCTGGCAAATTCGCCGTCGGATTTTTTCAGGAAAAATTGCGGGCAGTTCTCCTGCAAAGAGGAGCCCCAGCCGGTGTGGTTGATGACGATGTCAATGAAAACGCGCAAGCCAAGCGAATGCGCTGCGAAAGTCAGCTCGTAAAATTGATCGATGCCGGTGGTGCGCTTGTCGAACTCGGCAAGCGCGGGATCAACGGCGTTCAAATCAAGCGCGGCGTAAGGGCTTCCGAAACGGCCAAAGCGAGCATAAGTCGTGGGCGTCGGATGCACAGGCAGCAGATGCAAAATGCGGCAGCCGAGCTTGTTTGCAATGTGCGGCAATTGTTTTGCGAGGTCGCGGAATTTTCCGGAGGCAGGAATGACGGTGAAATCTTTTTCGTCGAGCGATTTGAGTTGGGCTTCAAGAACCCCGTCAGCGGTTGAGGCGAGATTTTTGGTCGTGCCGAACAGCCGAGTGAAGGCGCAGTAAATGGTGTTCGCTGTCCGGGCGAAATCCGGGTGAACGCAAAT
The DNA here is from genome assembly GCA_003133815.1 of Limisphaerales bacterium. Taxonomy (GTDB): domain Bacteria; phylum Verrucomicrobiota; class Verrucomicrobiia; order Limisphaerales; family UBA11358; genus UBA11358. Next base: position 1,857 of record PKZR01000460.1, read on the forward strand.
TCCCACGTCTGCGCCGTCGGGCCAATATTGCCATTTTTTTTCGTCAAGCAGATAGGCCTTGGCCTTGAAGTAGCCGGGCTCGGTGGCGGGTAGTTCAATTTCCCAGCCTGCGGCGGTCTTTTGCATCGGCAAATCGCGCCACGAGGCACCAGCTGCGGCGGCACCACCTGCGTGCGCGGAAGTGATTTCGCGACGCAATGCAGCGGCGCGTCCGAGGTTGGTCCGCAAAAAACCGCGAAAGTTTTTTTGCGGCGTGTCACTTTGATTTTTCAAAGTGAAATGGATTTTATCGCCGACGAATCGCAAAATGCGTTCGCCGGGCGCGGGTGTCATGGTTGGAGCGGGCCGTTCCACGCGGCAAATCTTATTCAAGAGTGACACGTGACGCACGCGAAGATTGCAACGAGGTGAGACTCTTCTTCGGTTGCGTTGTGGCGGGTGAAGGCGTAGATTGACCACGGTTTTTTTAACCAATTTGTCTGAATTCAGCACATGTCGGAAGTGTCATTAAATCCTGGCGAAGAAGCTCAATTGCAACAGACAATTGAGATGTTCGAGGTCATTGTGCAGTCGCAACCAAACGACTGCCAGTCGCTTGAAATTTTAAAGGAGGCCTATACGAAGCTCGGTCGCGAGTCGGACGTGATCAAGACTTCCAAACGCATTGCGGAGGCTTATACGCAGATGGGGCAGTTGTCGTCGGCGATTTTGGAATATGAAACGGTGTTGCAGCGCCGTCCGAATGATGTGGAGGTGCAAACTGCTTTGCGCAAAATCGAGGACAAGGCCAGCAATGCGACTGTGGAATCTTCATCTGCGGAGCCGGCGGCGCTGACGCAGCAGTCCGAATCTCCAAAAATGCGCAAAATGACGCGCTCAGCGGATCAGAAATTGGACGATGGCCGGGAAATGATGCGCAAGATTTATGTCGATGGCAAATTCATCAGCGTCGGGGATTTTGATTTGTGCTGGCGTGATTCTGATTTGACAACTTCGCCGACTGATGTGGCCGAGCCGTTCATTTACACGCTCAATGAGAAGGGGCTTTTTACCATGGATGCGTCGCTCAAGTTGCTGTCCGACAGGTCGCGCGCGGCGTTTTTGCCGCTGGACCGGTATGACGTGGACATTGATTTGATGCGTGGATTTCCTGCGGAAGTTTGCCGGCGCTGGTGCGTGATACCATTTGACCGCATGAGCAAATCCATTTTGGTCGCTACGGCGAATCCTTACAATCAGCAGGCGGCAAAGGAATTGTCCGAGGCGACTTCGCACCGGCTGGTCTGGTATCTGTCGTCGCCGGCTGAATTGATGCAGACCATCCGAAAGGCTTTCCGCTAAAATCATGGCCAAAGTTAAATCATTCGGAGAACGCATCGCCGACGCGCTCGTCGAGGACGGTTTATTGAGCACTGGGCAGGTGGAGGAGTTGCTCGAACAGCAGAAAAAGCAGGGTGCTCGCCTTGTCAAGCTCATCATTGAAAAGGCCTACGTCAGTGAAGCCGACCTGGCCGTTTGCATGGGCCGCGTGCTCAATGTGCCGCCGATCAACCTCGCCCGCATAAGCATTCCAGATGAAATGGCTGAAATGCTTCCGCGCGAAACCGAGTATAATCACAAAGTCCTCCCCATTTCACGGTTGGACAACAAATTGTTTCTTGCGATGGCGGATCCGCTGAACGTGCTCGCCCTCGACGACGTCAAGCGCATCACCAAGCTCGAAATTTCGCCGCTCATTGCGTCCGAAAAGGCAATCACCGACAAACTTACCGCCATTGATTCCGCCAAGGGCGGCGGCTCGATGGAGGACATCATTGATGCTGCTCAAAAGCAGAGTGATGCCGAAGCCGACAGCGTCGAGTCTGTCAAGGAAGCCGTCGAAGAAGTCAATCTCGACAAGCTCGCCGCTTCCAGCGAGGAGGCTCCTGTCATTAAACTTGCAAATCTGATCATTGTGCAGGCCATCAAAGACCGCGCCAGTGATATTCATCTGGAGCCGTTTGAGAAAAACATGCGGTTGCGTTATCGCGTGGACGGCGTGCTTATGGACGCCACGCCACCGCCCAAGCAGATGCAGCTCGCGCTGGCCTCGCGCTTTAAAATCATGAGCAGTCTCGACATCGCCGAAAGGCGCATGCCGCAGGACGGTCGTATGCGCGTCAAGGTCAGCGGCAAGGATTACGATTTACGCGTCTCGGTTCTTCCTACGGTTCATGGCGAGAAGATTGTGCTGCGCGTTCTCGACAAATCAAATTTGTCCGCCAGTCTCGACAAACTTGGATTGGATCCAGACACCTTCAAGCAATTCAAGTCTGCCGTTGATGCACCGCATGGTTTGATTCTAGTCACCGGCCCGACCGGTTCCGGCAAGACGACCACTCTTTACTCGGCGCTCAACGAACTCAACAGCCCGGTTTACAACATTGTCACCGTTGAAGACCCGGTCGAATTCCAGATTCCCGGAATCAATCAGGTTCCCACAAAAAAAGATATCGGCCTCACCTTTGCCAGTGCCTTGCGCTCCATTTTGCGGCAAGACCCGGACATCGTGATGATCGGTGAAATACGTGATACAGAAACGGCGGAAATTGCAATTGAAGCCGCCCTGACCGGCCACCAAGTTTTGAGCACGATGCACTGTAACGACGCGCCCGGTGCCATAGCACGTCTTGACGACATGGGCATCGCGCCATTTCTGATTTCGTCTTCCGTGATTTTATCCTGTGCGCAACGGCTGATGCGCCGCATATGCGCGCATTGCAAGGAGCCGGTGACCTATCCATCGAAAATGTTTGAAGATTTGGGCATCGATCCGGCGACATTCCAAGGTGTCCAGCTTTATCGTGGACGCGGATGCGAGCGTTGCAAAAATTCAGGATACGCAGGACGGCTTGCTATCATCGAGGCTATGACCGCCACGGATCAAATACGCAAACTTATCATCGCCCGCGCCAGCACGCGCGAAATGGGCAAAGTGGCCGTCAGTCAGGGAATGAAAACACTTCGCATGGTAGGACTTGACCGTGCACGCGACGGCATTTCTACATTGGAACAAGTTCTCCTGCTCACTTCAGCGCACTGATTCGGCGCACGCTCAAAATACCACCCGCTTCGGAATCACGTCCGGTTGGGGTCCTTTCAGTGTCCATGGCGGTGATTGTGGTTTCCAGTCGGGAACAGCCGGCACACTGACCTGTCCGGCGACGCCCGGCAATCCCCCGATATTATTGAACGATCCAAAAGCCGCACCAGCCGGATTCACCGGCTGGCCAAATTTGGAACTCGTCAAGTTTTGCTGCGAAGTAAAAAATCCATCTCCCGATGAAGGTTTGGAAGATGGGGGCGGCTGGCTTGGCTCCAATAATTTTCGAAACTCCGCCATGTCCTCAGCCTCCGCAGGACTTTGCACAGGAGTCGGAGGAGGGATAAAAAATTTTGACCAGCCCGAGTCCGCATTCTGTCTGGCAACCTCATTATTTCCAGTCGCGGGTTGCTGAAATGGATCGGCCTGTTGTTGTGCTGGATTTGCAAAACCATCACCCGCTGGTTTGAAGGCGATAGCGTTTAGCCGCGCGTCCTCATTGTCCGAAAAGCTGTCGCGCAACGACGGCGTGGCGGACGAAAATTCGCCCGTGCCATTGGTTTGCGCCTGATCCTGCCGTTCATAGTAGCGCTCCACCGCTGTTGGATTTTTTCGCTGTCCAGCAGCGTCCCGTTCAGGGATTTTCAAGACTTGATCCGGCGTTTGAACGCCGAGAATCTCAGCAGGCGTCATCAACGCCCAGTTTGCGTGTGCATCCTGATCGGGCGAAACAATCGGCGGCACGACTGCCGGCAGATGTGTGCCAGCCGCAGAAGGGTTTTGGAAATTGATTTCCGGCGCGTGGATCATGTCCGCAAAGCCAGGTGCCGCTGGAGGTTCTGCTGCAGGCGGCTGCGTGCTGGAGGAAACGTCGGCATTGTCCGACGTAGAAAAAATAATTGCCTGTCCTGGCCTCATCAACGACTGTGACTGCGCACAGAAAGCCGCCACCGTCATTGCTATTACAACGGGCATCCACCTTTTTATTATTGCAAAACGAAAATCCATTTTCAGCGTGGCAATGCTAATGCATTTGACACCTTCCGTCAAAAATCAATTCAAAATAAAACCCCGCCTCTTTGGAAGGGATTTGCAGTATAAAAAATGAAACCTGCAGATTTTACAACTTCACTGCCTTTCATATTCACCTTTGCCGATTTTTTTCAGCACGGTGAACCCGGCCTTTTTCGCGTCCGAGAATGAGACCGGCTTGAGCTTTTGCGGCGAGCTAAAACTGGAGATGATTTTACGCACCGGCTTTTTGCAAGCCGGACAATTCATGAGCGGCTTGGCGGATAGCGGTCTGTTCAAGGTAAACGTCCCGCCGCACACCTTGCAATCACCCTCGCACAATTCGTATTCGTAAATGGGCATAAATGAATCCTAATTCTTTTGAGGCTTAACTTCCCGCCATTCCTTCAATTTTTCTTTTGCGACCTCGATTTGTTCCGCGCTGAAGCCGCGATTGCCCTCAATTTTCTGGACAATTTTTTCCGCGCGATGGAGGTTGCCGGAATGAAAACCGTGCGCCTCGGCAAGTTTCAGCCAGGCATCGAAATCGTCAGGCAGCTCCGTTATTTTCCGTTCCAGAATCTCAATAGCCGTTCCCAAATAACCACACGCGAGCAGTTCGTCAACTGATTCCGGTAATGCGATGGTTTCCGGCGCGGTCCTTTTTTGCGCCCATTCGTGGATCGAACGCTGCGCGTATTCAATGTGGCCGGGCGGAATGTGGGGCTGCTTTTCGAGTGCGCGCAGGACTTCCGCTGCCTTGTCGCTACGCCGCAAATCTTGCGCGTAAAGCCGCATCAACATCAGCGCCGCGTCTGCATTCGACGGATTTTTCGCCAGCATTGAACTCAAAATTGTCTCCGCTTCGTCGAATTTTCCCTGCGACCGCAGGTGATGTGCTTCGACCAGCGGCTTAGGCTTGTTTGGACGTTCCTGATGGATGTTTGCGCGCGCCAGAAGCGTCTCCAACACGAGNNTTCCGTCCGTTTTTGATGAGGCTTGCAACCCTGTCCATGTTGCGAGCGCTTTGGTTCGGGTCAAATTCCCCCTTGTCTTCGGGATCAACCAGCCGGTGAAACCAACCCGCCCCCATTTCGGCCAAGCAGTGGGCCCAGATTAATGCGAACAAACCGACGATGAGCAGCAACAATGGAGCGGAGTCAATCGAACGAGGCAGGTTTATGAGCACCACCAGCAGGAATAAGGTCAGTCCGCATCGGATTCCCCGTCGAATCAAATCAGCCGTCTTATTTTCGCCCGTCAGCCGCGAATCATATCCGCTCAACCACCACGTAATCGCGGCGGCCGCCGACAGCAGAATGATGTTCACGAAAGTCATGAACGCACCGGTATTTAAATAGGAAGTCGGGAAAGCATGGCTTTCTGTTTCCTGAATTCATGTTTTTGCTTCCAATTTACTTCTTCAAAAACGCGCTGAACAAATCAATCGGCAACGGCAGGAACGTCGTCGTGTTGTGTTCACTCGCCATTTCGCGCATTGTCTGGAGATAGCGCAGTTGCAGCGCAATCGGCTCCCTGGCGATCAGCGCGGCGGCCTGTACCATTTTTTCGGCGGCCTGAAATTCGCCTTCCGCGTTCACGACTTTCGCGCGGCGTTCGCGTTCGGCCTCGGCCTGTTTCGCCATCGCGCGCTTCATGCTGTCGGGCAGCGAAACTTCCTTCGTCTCGACGCTCGTGACTTTGATGCCCCACGGCTCGGTTTGCTTGTCAATGATCTCCTGCAATTTTTGGTTGATGACGTCGCGTTGCGACAGAAGTTCGTCGAGCGCGGATTGTCCGAGAACACTGCGCAAGGTCGTCTGCGCGATGAGTGAAGTCGCCTTCCAATAATTTTCCACCTTGACGACCGCCGCGTTCGGGTCCACGACGCGGAAATAAATCACCGCGTCTACCGTGGCGGGCACGTTATCCTTCGTCATGATTTCCTGCTTGGGCACGTCTATCGTCACCACGCGCAAATCCATCCGCACCATTTTGTCTACAACAGGAATCAAAAAAATAATGCCAGGCCCCTTGGCGCCTTGCAGCTTGCCCAGCCGGAAAATCACTCCACGCTCGTATTCGCGCAGAACCTTGATTGCTGAAGAACAAATGAAAAGCCCGACTATGAGGATCGGGATGATGATTGCCAGTCCGCCGCCAATGAGATGTTGAATTGATTCTGTGTCCATAATTTTTCTCCGGGGTTTATTTTGGTTTAACTTTCAAAGTCAGTCCCTCGATGCCGGCAATTTCAACCGGCTGGCCGGTTTCGATTGGTATTTCACTGACGGCGTTCCAATGTTCGCCTTCGATAAACACCTTGCCGCCCGCCGAGTCAATGCGCGAAAGTGCCGCTACTGTTTTGCCGATCATCGTTTCCACGCCCGCGCTTTTCGGCAGGCGCTGCGCGCGGATTCCCTTGCTGACGAAGAACACGAAAAACGCCGCCGTGACAATCGTCGTAGAAACAATCCATGTCATGGGCAATTGATAAGCCTTTGGCGCGTGATTGAAAAGCATTAGCGAGCCGAGGAAAAACGCAATGATGCCACCTCCGGTCAAAACGCCGTGCGTCGGCGCAAAAATATCAACGACGAACAGCGCGAGCGCCAAAAGGATCAGAGCGAGGCCCGCGATGTTCAGCGGCAGCGTCGCTGACATATACAGCAGCAGGATGAGCGCAAGCGCGCCCGCGACGCCGGGAAAAATCGCGCCCGGATGACTCATCTCGGCGATGATGCCGTAAATCGCGATGAGCATGAGCAGCATCATCACTTCCGGCTGCCAGAACAATTGGAAGAATTTCTCGCCCGCGCTCATCGGAATTTCTATGACGATGGAGCCGGCGGTTTTCAAAGTATTTCCATTCACGGAACGCCCGTTTAGCTTTTGCAGCAAATCGGGAATATTCGTGGCGATCAAATCAATCACTTTCAACTTCAGCGCCTCTTCGGATGTGATTGCCACGCTCGCCGTGACGGACGATTTTGCCCACTCAACATTGCGATGTCGCTTTTCGGCGATGGTCTGCATGACCTTCGTGTAGGCGTTTCCAACTTTTTGCATCATGATGCTGTTGGTGGTTTCGCCTTCATTGCCCATCTCGACGGGATGTGCCGCGCCGATGGTGGTGTGCGGAGCCATCGCCGCGATGTCCGCCGCCAACGTGATGTAAACGCCCGCGCTGCCGGCCATCGCGCCTTCCGGCGAAACGTAGACAACCACAGGCACGCGCGACGCATAAAATTCCTGGACGATGTTGTCCATGGAATTGGCCAACCCTCCGGGCGTGTTTAGTTGAATGACCAGAAACTCGTCGTTTTGACTTGCGGCGAGATCAATCGCACGGGAGATGTAATTAGCCGTAGCTGGGCCGATGGGGCCGTTAATTTTAATCAGTCCGATATTCGTCGCGCGCAGATTTCCCACGGCGACCCACATTAATCCGGCAATCAAAATTGACGTCCAGCGGGTCATGGCATCTGTAGGATGTCAGAAAACCATTTTCGGGTAAATGTAAATTGAAGCATTTGAAAACTGACTTTTTCATTTCGACAGGGGTTTTATCATCAGGTCTTTCACAGCTTGTTTGCTGGCATCCGAGCCGGTGAAAAGCTGGTCGGGAAATTTGCGATACTTGACCATCTCGTCAAAGATGCTGTCGCTGTGATACCAGTTTGAACGGAATCCTGCGATGTATTGCAAACGCAGGTTGTTGTCACGGTTGATCTCGGCGTCCGCGAGCCACGGCGCGAGGTCGCGCGCATTTCCGGCATAAGTGGCGAACAAATCTGCCACGGTCGGAAAGCCGACGTTCTGGAGCGATTGCGCCACTTTTGAAAATTCCGGCCGAGCTAGGCGTTGTGCGATTTCGTCGAGATCAATTTTTGTTTCATCAGTCTGGCTGAGCAGCACCACGTCATAGCCCTTGCCGTTTTCGTCATTGCTCCAGATCGTGCCTTCGGGGAAAACTTCAAAAAACGTTGCGATCTCGCTTTTCACGACGGCGGAATCGCTCTCATAGAGCGGCACCCATTGCGTGACGATGCCGCCGGAGTTCAGATGACTTTTCACCAGCTCGAAATATTCCTTCGTGTAAAGCGTGGCCGAACCTTTGACCCACGGATGAATCGGGTCGGACGTGATGATGTCGAACTTATCATGCGTCGTGAAAATATAATGCCTCGCGTCGTCAAAAATTATTTTCGTGCGCGGGTCAGTCACGACGCCGAAATTTTCTTCCGAGAAAAATTTAGCGGCAATCGGTGGCACGAGCGGCTCCATTTCGCAGATGGTGATGTTCGTGACGCCCGGCGTGATTGTGAACGTGCCCGCAGTTACACCCGCGCCGCAGCCGACGATCAGCACCGAGACCGGATGTGGATGCACCAGCGCGGGAATGTGCCCGAGCATCCGCTGCAACCTCATGTCCTGCGGTTCGCTCGACGCCTCGATCTTGCCGCTGATGTGGAAATTGCGGACGCCGGTGGAATAGTTTTTCGAGACCGCCACAGAATTGTTCATGCCCTCGCCAACGTATAGCATTTCCACTTCACCCAGTCGGCTCGGCATATAACGTCCATAGGCGACCAATTCACCGGGGATCTTCCCAACATGTTTCGCCAGCGTCACGGTGAAAAAACCCAGCGTGGCGAAAATCAAAATGCCGCGAATAACTTCACCGGGTGAAATTTTCTTCCAAAATTGCCACGCGAACATTACGAAAATCAAAAGCGCGCCGCACGCGGCCACGGCAATCAACAGCCGCTGGCTGTCCTGCGTGCCGATCCACGGAATTAAAATGATGCTGAAGCCGATGCCGCCAATAATTCCGCCAACCGTGTTCGCCGCATAAACTCCGCCGACGAGCCGCGCCGGGTCCTGCCCGTGCGCCGCCGCCGCGAGCGCGAGCGGAAAACTTGCGCCCCACAAAATCGTCGCCGGAAGCAAAGCCCAGAGGCAGCGAGCCATGTCCAGTTGGAAATTCAGCCATGCATTCGCTGTCAGAGACGGGTCAATCGGCCAATACGGCAGCGATTCCGTGAGCATATAAGCTGTCCAGAAAATCGCTCCCGTCAAAAAAAACTGGCACCAACCAAGCAAAATTTCCGGCCGCAAATTTTTCCGCGCGAGCGATGCGCCAACGCCGCTGCCGATGCCCAGCCCGAAAAGAAATACGGCGAGAATGATGGAAAAGGCATAAACCGTTCCGCCCAGCGTCAGCGACAGCAACCGCGTCCAGACCACTTCCGCGCCAATCGCCGTCATACCTGAAAGCGCAATTGTGACATACACTGGCCAAGGGAATTTTTTCCCGACGGGCGGTTCGTCCGAATTTGTTTTACCAACGAGTGCAGAAGTTTCCAATTCTTCGCGGATTTCATACCGTCTTGAAATTGACAGCGCCACCGCCGCCAAGGCGACGGTTCCATTGATCGCCGCCGCGACAAACGTGGCGAAGAATGAATCATGGGCGCGCAACAAAAAAAATCCCGCGAGCAGGCAGCCAAATACCGCGCCCGCGATGTTGCCGCCGTAAAAAAATCCCAGCCAAGAAACACCGTACGGCGTGGACTCGATCCGTCGCGCCATCGCCGGCAGCGTTGCGCCCATCAAAATGGTTGGCGGTAGCAGGCAGACCGCCGCAAACAAACCGCGCAGCAGGATTCCCGTCAGGCCGCTGCCGACGTGCGCCGAATAAATTTGCGCCGCCGTCGGCATCCCGAACAGAATCAAAATTCCCAGCAGGCCGATTCCGGCTTCCAGCAGCGCATAAACGCGCAGCGGATGCCGCGCGGCGGAGATGAGGCGCGGCAGCACCACGCTGCCCAGGCACATGCCGCCCATGTAAGTTCCCACCAGCACGCCGAGCGAGACCGCCGAGGAACCGATGAACAATTGCAGCATCTGGAACCAGACGATTTCGTAAATCAGAGCGGCACAACCACTGCCGAAAAACAACAGCAATAAAAACGGCAGCAACGGTCGCAAAGGCGGCGCATTGGATTCCTTTGCAAAAGTGGCGTTCATGGTCACACCGAGGCTATGCAGATTGAGTTTGGTGTCAATTTGTATTGGCCACTTCCAATGCGATGACCTGTGCTAATTGCCTTTCACCGTGGATGAACCAGCACAACTGGAACCTGCCAGCGCCACNNGAAATGCGGCGCTCTGCCGAGACGCCGCTACACAGTTTTCGCAAAACCCTCCGCCATCGCAATCGCCTTCCGCATGGCCATGGATTTGTTGATCGTCTCCTGATATTCGCCTTCGGGCGTCGAATCGTTCACCCAGCCGCCGCCGGCCTGGACGTAGGCTTTGCCGTCCTTGATCAGCGCGGTGCGGATCGTGATACAGGTGTCCAAATTGCCGTTGAAGGAAAAATAACCGACCGCGCCGGCATAGGTGCCGCGCGTAGTCTGTTCCAGTTCAGAAATAATCTGCATCGCGCGGATTTTCGGCGCGCCGCTAACGGTGCCAGCGGGAAAAGTCGCGCGCATCAGATCATAATTCGTTTTTTCCGCCGATAATTTTCCTTCCACCTGCGAGACGATGTGCATCACATGGCTGTAACGCTCGATGAACATCAAATCTTTGACTTGCACCGAACCAAAATCGCAGACGCGCCCGATGTCGTTGCGGGCGAGGTCCACGAGCATGACGTGTTCGGCGCGTTCCTTCGGGTCGGCGAGCAGCTCTTTTTCGAGCGCGGCATCTTCGTCCTCGTTTTTGCCGCGCCGCCGCGTGCCGGCAATCGGGCGGATTTCAACTTTGCCTTCTTCGCAGCGCACATGGACTTCCGGCGACGCGCCGACGAGCGAAAATCCGTCCAGCTCCAGCAAAAACATATACGGCGACGGATTGATGGAACGCACCGCGCGGTAAACGTCCATCGGCGACGCCGTGACCGGCGCGGAAAAGCGTTGCGAGCCGACGACCTGGATGATGTCGCCCGCCGTGATGAGTTTTTTGGCGGCGAGGACGTTCGCGCAAAATTTTTCGCGCGTGATGTTCGACGCGAACGCGACTTCGGGAACTTCATTCGGCACGCTGACGGGAATGTGTTCGCTCGGCTGTTCGAGCAGGGACACGAGCCGTTCGATTTCGCTCGTCGCATTTTCGTAGGCGTCGGCTGGATTTTCCGCTTCGTCCAAAAATGCGTTGACCAGAACGGTGATGGTCTGCGCGACGCGGTCAAAAATCAAAAGCTGATCCGCGATGAGAAAAACCATCACGGGCGTCTTCAATTCGTCCTGCGGCGGGCGCGGCACGACCGGCTCGACGTCGTGGATGAATTCGTAACCGATGAACCCGACCGCGCCGCCGGTGAACCGCGGCAAGCCGGGCAGCGACACCGCGCGATATTTTTTCATCACCCGCTCGACGACGACGAGGCCGTCCTTCACGTCTTTGCCGATGAAAAACGTCTCGGTGACTTTTCCGTTCTCCAAAACCTCGACGCGATTTTCCGTCTGCCGGATAACGGCGCGCGGATTGCAGCCGACGAACGAGTAACGTCCCAGATGTTCGCCGCCCTCGACCGACTCGAACAAAAACGATTCGCCCGCGCCGCGGATTTTGCGATAGGCCGAGAGCGGCGTTTCGATGTCGGCGAGCAGGCGGCGCGTGACGGGAATCACGTTGCCCTGCGCGGCGAGCTTCAAAAATTCATCAGGCGTCGGCGAATACATAGAGAATGAAGCATGAAGAAATTTGTATGAAGAAACAAATTATTTGCAATCAACGTTCCCACGATGGTTTCAAATCGTTCAATTGCGGAATCTTTTTGCCGTTGAAAAGCTGAATTATTCGATTGCAAGTTTCATTATCCGGCAAAGCAGCTTCAAAAACATATTTAGGCCGTTTCAACAGCAAGATTTGGAAAACGTTTTCTTCAAATTTTCTTTCCACGACTGTCCAGCCGAGACAATCACCATAATTGAGATTCCAAGTTTGTTTTCCCGAAAGTAGCATAAAGCCATTTTCGCGGACGGTGATTTGGGTAACGCGAGCCGGATGAGTGGCAAAGAGCCAGTAAAGCAAAGTGAAAAACAATGTGACTGAAATAGAAAGTCCTAGAAAACCAGAAGCTGGCATAGTTGGCACTTGGAAAAAATTCAAAGCCAGCCATGGAAGAAAAATAAATCCAAAACAACGCACGAAAAACCAACTCGCTTTTGCGAGGCGATTTAACAATGGCTTTGAAACGGCAAGATGTGTTCGATAACGAATGTAAGCCTCTGGTTCTTTCCAATATAAAATTGGAGCAGGAGACCAAATCGTTTTCCAATTTAGCGGCTGCGGTTGGTTTTGAGGCAGTTGAATCAAGGTTTTGGAACAAATGAAATTTCTTACCGCATGATAATTTTCAATATTTTTGAAACGAGCAGCACCAATTTCAAAATCTCCTTTGGCAGTAGCCATAGAAAAACTTGGATTTGCCGTCAGAGTTCCGTCTCGCATTCCAATAATGGCTGAAAAGGAAATGAGTGTGATTCGGGTTTTAGGAAACCCATGCGGAAATAAAATGGCATCATCCGTTAATTCGAGCACACGCGGGAAAACTATTCGTCGCACTAACATAAAAATTCCTAGAAGCGCAAACATTACACTCATTGGAATGAAGAAAAACGAAAAAATGCCCATTGATTCCTTTGCCAAATGCACCATGAAAAACGCTAGGCCAGCGTAAAATGCCGCGCAAATTATTGCTCCGCGCCAAGGCAAATTAAAATCGTAGCGGAGGGAATTCATATTTTAACACTTAACTTTTCTTTTTATAAATTTCCTCCGGCGTTTGCAATTGCGGCTCGGTGATTTTGAAACCGCCGTTTTCGACCGAGCGGAAAAAGCACGATTGATAACCTTCGTGGCACGCCGCGCCGGCCTGCTCGACCTGGATGAGCAGCACGTCGCCGTCGCAGTCGAAGGCGATGTCTTTGACGGTTTGCGTGTTGCCGCTTTCTTCGCCCTTCATCCAGAATTTCTGGCGCGAGCGGCTCCAGAAATGCGTCTTGCCGGTCTTGATGGTGTCCGCCAATGAGGCGCGGTTCATCCAGGCCATCATCATTACGCGGCCGGTTTTCTGTTCCTGGATGATGGCGGGAATCAAACCCTGCGCGTCGAATTTCAATTTGTCGTAAAAACTCATAATCCCATCATTTAACCATCAAGCCTTAAAGACACAAAGCCGGATTTTGTCCAATATGCGACGATTATTGTCCCCGCAGGTGCGGCGGTGCGGTCATCAAATCCGTGGAAACACCAGCGGCATTTGTGGTGGCGACGATATTCGCGGGTGCTGGCGCAAAATTATTCGTCGCGGCCGGCACATTTGTTGAAACGATGGCAGGCGTTTGATTGGCGGGCGGATTTTCGCGTTCGGCGAGATTTCTTTGAATGCGGTTTCTTAGTTCAAAAAAAGCAGTGTTGGTCACGGCATCGAGCTGCGCCTGCGCGTCGGCGAATCGTCCGGCGGCTACCTCGATGCGCGCGATGTGGAT
>PKZR01000460.1:15493-22293 GCA_003133815.1 Limisphaerales bacterium
ATGCCGTAAAATTCCTCGGCGTCTTTGCGAAACATATAAACCGTGGTGGCGAAATTCTGATAATAGACCGGCTCGTTGGAATTGAGATCAATCGCCTTGGCGTAATAAATGAAGGCGTTGGTGAGAGGGCCGTTTTCGCCGTAATAATTGGCGAGGTTGTTCCAGACGGCGGGATTTTTCGGATTGAGTTCGCGGGCGTTCTCATATTGGAGCATGGCGTCCTCTTCGTCGCCGATGTCGTTTAGAAAGGTGCCGTAGGCGAGGTGGCCGCGCGCGGAATCGGGATGGAGCTTCAGGAAATCCTCGTATTCCTTTTTTACGGGGGCGAAACGGGAGTTGATTTTTGTGTTCAGCTGCTCCTTCGACAATCCAGCGCCCTGCGTCGCAAAGGTGTCGTTGTCCTTGATCCATTTGTCCACCTCGGCGAGCGACGCGTCGTCGTCGGCCATGATCTGCAGAAGTTGTTTTTCTGACGGGTCGTCGGGATTGACGATGGTGACCGAGGTGCCGGTGTTTTGCTGGATGAGATTACTTACGGCCTGCGGCTGGTTGGTGGCCAGCAGCGCGCTCAAAAGACCGATGGTGAGGTCGTTCACGCCGGAAATTTAACAATTCTGAAAAGAAAAGACAGAATGGACGGAGTTTTCCGGTGAAACGTCAGCCGGCTTTTTCGTCTTTTGAAATGTTGCCGTCTTCCTGATTTCTGTGGTCGACGTCCAGCAGTTCCAGCAAGGCGTCCAGCCGTCTGTCGGTGCGTGTCATATAAAAAATCAGTGAAAAGACAAAACCCATGCCGAGGGGCAGATATAAAATTAAAGGCTTTTCTTGGACATGGAAGCAATCAAAGCAATAAAGGGTGATGAAAATGAGGAAGATGGCAAAAATGTATAATGGAAAATAGCGCGACTGCCAGTCGCGACCGCGAGCCAGATCCAAAAGATTTTGGCGGCGGCGAGCTTTGCTCAATTCAATTTGGGCCAGGATTTCTTGTTGTTCGACGGACATCTTTGCGACTTCAGCTTTAGTGAACATACATTTCAATTATGCCTGTTTTTAGAATCTGTCAACCATTCAAATCCTGTTTCATCCTTTAAATCCTGTCTAAACCTCCTTCACCACGCCCCAATAAACATCAAGACGTTTGCCCAAGTAAAGTTTTACGGCTTGGACAAGAACATCCGCCTCCAATTTTTGGCCGAGCGCGACGATCTCCTTGAGATCCATGCCTGGCTGGGTGTGAAATGCGCCTTGCGCGATGATCGGGCCTTCGTCCAGTCGCATGGAGACAAAATGCGCCGTGACGCCGACGATCTTCACGCCGCTTTCATACGCCTGCCGGTAGGCCTGCGGGCCGGGAAAACTCGGCAGCAGCGACGGATGGATGTTGATAATCTTGTTTTTGTAGCGCCAGACGAAGTTCGGCGACAAAATTTTCATGAAGCGCGCCAGCACGACGAAATCAATTTCATTTTGTTCGAGCAATTGCAGCGCGCGTCCTTCGGCCTTTACGCGGTCGTTCCAATTGATGTGCTCAAATGGCAGCCTGAGTTTTTTGGCGCGCGAGGCCAAGTCGTCGTAATTGCCGAGGACGAGCGCGGCATCCGCTTTTAATTTTGCAGCCATGAGCGCATCGAAACAATGCGTCTCNNGTCATGCTGAACTGGCCGCGCGTGACCTGCTCCTCAAGCGCCTCGATGTTGGCGTGCTGCTCGAAAAGAAAATTCGTGACGCGCGCGATGACGCCGGTCTTGTCGCGCCCGATGACGGTGATGGTGGCGAATTGTTTCATTTCAACCACGAATAAACACGAACCGGGTTCAATTCAAAAGCATTTCCTCATCCTCATCCAAATTCTCGTCGTCATCCTCAATTTCCGGAGTGTTTTTGAGGGTGAGGATGAACGGCAGCACGAGAATGATTTGGGGCATTTTGAATTATATTTCCGCAACTTTTCCCGGCTTTGGCTGTTAAAACAAGCACAACAATGGCATTCAGCCCTGTAAAAAATCTTGTAGCCGAAGTCGCGGAAACGTCGCCGTCGCAGTTTGACGACTGGCAGAAGACGTGGCGCGCGGCGGTGGACGCCGGCTCGGCGGAGCCGCTGCTGACGTTCGTTGCTCGCGAGCGCGGCCTGGCCGAGGACGTTTTTGTCCAGCGGCTCGCAACGAAACTCGGCTGGCCGTATCTGGACTTGCCGAAGCTGCCCGTCTCAACCGAGGCGCGGAATAAAATTTCCACAAAAATTGCTTTTCAATATTCCGTGATTCCCACGGCATTGGAGGACGGCAAGTTGCAGGTCGCCGTGAGCGATCCGTTCGACGCGGCGATGATGAACGCGGTGCGCTTCGACGCGCGGATGCCGGTGCATTTTGCGCTCGCGCCGAGACCGGAGATCGAGAAGGCCCTGAAAAAATATTACGGCGTCGGTGCCGAGACGCTCGACGAAATGGGCGAGGACGAGCCGATGGAACTGGAAATCGCCGGCGACAAGGAAATCACCGGTGACGACCAGGAGGCGAGCGTCATTAAATTTGTAAACCAAATCATTTGGGAAGCGTTCAAGGATCGCGCGACGGACATTCATTTTGAGCCGGCGGAAGACGAGCTGCGCATCCGCAATCGAATTGACGGCATCTTGCATTTGATTCCGCTGCCTCCGACGCTGAAGCGTTATCAAGCTGCGCTCATTTCCCGCATCAAGGTGATGAGCGGCATGAACATTTCCGAAAAGCGCCTGCCGCAGGACGGCCGCATCAACGTCCGCATCAAAGGCGAGGAAATTGACATCCGCGTTTCCACCGTGCCGACGGTTTATGGCGAGAGCGTTTCTCTCCGTTTGCTTACGCGCGGCAAAATTTTCCTGAGCCTCGACAAGCTCGGCTTTTCAAGGATGGAAGAAGACGCCATCCGCGAGATTATCATCAAGCCGCACGGCATTTTTCTCGTCACCGGCCCGACGGGTTCCGGAAAATCCACGTCGCTCTANNCCGGTGGAATATGAATTGAAGGGCATCAATCAGATCGCCGTGCGGTCGGACATCGGGCTGACGTTCGCGATGGGATTGCGCCACATTTTGCGGCAGGATCCGAACGTCGTGATGGTCGGCGAAATCCGCGACCAGGAGACGGCGGAAATCGCGATCCGTGCGTCGCTCACCGGTCACTTGGTTTTCTCCACACTGCACACGAACGACGCGCCAAGCGCNNAAAATCTGGCGTGGTTCGGGTTGCGAAAACTGCCGGCAGCAGGGTTATCAAGGGCGAAAAGGAATTTACGAACTGCTTCTCGTCAGTGAAAACATCCGCCCGCTCATCATGAACCGCTCGTCCTCGACCGCCATCGCCCAGCGTGCAATGGACGCCGGTATGCGCACACTCCGCACCGACGGCTGGAACAAGGTCAAGGCCGGCGAGACGACCATCGAGGAAGTATTGCGCGTGACACAAATGGAGGAACATCTCGAATCACTTGCTGGCGGCGAACAAACGCAATTTATTCCCCGAAATTAAAAATTTTCATGGCACGCTGGCATTCCTGCAACATCCTCCAAGCCGCGCCTGACGCGAACCGCCTCTGGCAGTTCGACGCCGGAAGCGGCGCGTTGCATCGCGAACACAGCGGCTCGCCGGGTCAGCCGCTTCCCGGAAAATATGTCGCAAAATCCTGGACTTCCCTTTGGCAGCCGAAGCTGAACATTGCGTGGCTGCCGCTGGAAAAGGTTTTTCTACGCGTAGTCGAGCTGCCCAAAAGCAGCTTTGACGAAACGCTTTCCATGGTTGAACTGCAGTTGGAAAAGCTGTCGCCGATTCCCGTTACGCAAATCGTCTGGACACTGCAAGTTCTTCCGCAGGCGTCGGCGGAAAATTTGCAGACGGTCATTGTCGTCGTCTCGGAACGCAAAGTGGTCGAGGAATTTCTCGGCAAGCTGGAGGCTCAAAATTATCTCGCCGACAGGCTCGAAGTCCCGATGCTCGACCAGTTGGAAACCACGCCAGCCGGCGAAGACGGCGCGTGGATTTATCCGGCGTCGCTCAACGGCCAGAGCGCCGCGCTTGTGGCGTGGTGGTTTGGCGGCGCGCTGAGGAGCCTGAGTTTCATCGTATTGCCGCCGGGCGGCGAACGCGCGAAGAGCCTGCAGGGACAGTTCGCGCAACTGACATGGGCGGGCGAACTCGAAGGCTGGCTGACGGCGCAGCCGAAATTCCATCTCGTCGCGGACGGCGCGACGGCAGGCGAATGGGAAACTTTTTTGCGCGATGCCTTGAACGAGGCGGTTCAAGTGGTGAAACCGCTGCCGCTTCAGGAGCTGGCTGCGCGCACGGCGCGGCGCGCAGCGACGGCGCAATCCAGCGGCGCGGCGCTGCTGCCTGCGGAGTATTCCATACGCTACCACCAGCAATTTGTTGACCGGCTGTGGCTGCGCGGATTGTTTGCGACGGGCGTTTTATATGCGATCGCCGTGGTCATTTATTTTTGCGCGGTCGGTCTTGTTTCTGTTCAAACGAACAAACTGGAGCAGCAGGTCGCCGCCATCAGCGACGATTACACAAACGCGCTGCAACTCAAGGCGCGCTACAACGTGCTGGTGCAGCGGCAGAACCTGAAATTTGCCGCGCTGGACTGTTGGAAGACCGTCGCGGAGCAATTGCCGCAGGGAATTTCACTTCAACGGTTCAGTTTTGCCAACGGCCAGACGCTTACATTGAGTGGCACGACGACGTCCGACCAGATCAACACGCTTTTTAATTTCAACAGCGCGATGCAAAAGGCAACGATCGGCGGCCAGCCGATGTTTGATTTGCACGCAGGGGATCCGGTGAGTCCACGGACCGGTGCCGGCGGAGTGACCTGGAGTTTCAGCCTGCAACTGGCAAACCCGGAGGAGCAAACGCAATGAAAAAGTATTTTGCGCAATTGCGTCCCCTGGAACGCCGCCTGGCAGTGGGCGTGGCGGTCATTGTAGTTCTCGTCTTGAACTGGATTTTCATCTGGCCGCATTTTTCGGACTGGGGGGATTTTAAGCGGCGCGGCGATGACGCCCGGCAGAAGCTGACGCTTTTTCAGACGGCAATCTCGCAATCTTCGAATTATGAGTCGCTTGTGAAAAAATTTGAAACCCAGGGCGAATTCGTCGCGCCCGAGGATCAGGCCATCAACATGATGCGCACCATCCAGGCGCAGGCGGCACAAAGCGGTTTCGGCATCGGCAATTACTCGCGCTCGATGCAGCACACAAACGAATTTTTCACTGAGCAGACGCAAAACATCACCGTCTCCGCGACGGACGCGCAGCTGGTGGACTTTCTTTACAAACTCGGCAACGGCGCCTCGATGGCGCGCGTGATTGACCTGGAATTGCAGCCCGACGCTCCGAGAATGCATCTCAACGGCAACATCCGGATCGTCGCCAGCTACCAGAAAAACCCCAAGGCCGCGCCAGTGAACAATTTGAAATCCACAACCGCACCCGCAAAATGAAAACGACCACGCTCGTCCTGATTTTATTTTTAACCGGCATTGACCTTTGGGCGCAGACACCGCCCCCCTCGTTGGTGACAAACATGCCGGGGGCGATGCGTCTGCCCGGACGTTTTCGCACCACGAATTCGCCGGCGTTCGACATGGCGGCGCGGCTGGCGGCGATGCGCAGCAATTCAGCCGCCATGACCCGGCCCGCAATGCCTGCGCCAGTTCCGGCGGTTCCGGCTGCTCCGGCTCCGGCGGTTGCTCCATCGGACGCGCATGCTGACGCAAATGCTCCGGTGTCCGCAAATTCAAATGGAGGTACAAACGAGGTTGCCGCCTACCAATATGATTTTCAGGGCGTGGATGTGAAACAGGTGCTGCAAATTTATTCAGACCTGGTCGGGCGCACATTGTTGATGGCGCAGCCTCCGACGGCTTCAATCATCTTGAAGACGCAATCGCCGCTGACCAGGTCGGAGGCGATTGAGGCTTTTCAGGCCGTGCTTGCGCTCAACAACATCGAGCTCATCCCCATCGGCGATAAATTCCTGAAAGTGCTGCCGCCGGACCAGGCGGGCGGATCGGGCGCTAAGATTGATACCTCGGACGCGAATCAGTTGCCGGATTTGGGGCCTTATGTGACGCACATCGTGCATTTGAATTATGTCAAGGCAAGCTCGATGCAGCAGATTCTCACGCCGTTCGCAAAACTGGCCGGTTCAATCACGCCGCTGGATGACAACGGCATACTCATTCTGCGCGACCATGCGGAAAATGTGAAACGGATGCTGGAGTTGATTGACCAGGTGGACACCGGCGGCGGTGAATCGGAAATCATTTCCGAGGTCATCCCGATCAAATACGCGCTGGCCGCAGACATCGCCAGCGCGTTGAACAGTCTCGGTGGCGGCAGCGGCGGCGGCACGGTGAGCATCGGCACCGCGGCGACCACTTCCACCATCAACGGCATTGGATCACGGCCTGCTGGTAGTCCGATAACGCCGGGCGGCGGCACAAGTTACCAGCCCGGTGGCAACGGAATCCAAGGCGGCATCCAGCCGCGCGCGTTTGGGACCACCGCCAACGGCACGCCGGCGACGGGCACTACTTTTCAGCAGAGGTTGTTGAGCATCGTCAACAAGGCGTCGGGGGCCAACGGCCAGGATCAACCGATCCAGATTTTCGGCCAGACAAAAATCATCGCCGACCAGCGGAGCAATTCGCTGCTCATTTTCGCCACGCGGCAGGACATGGACGCCATCACGAACGTCATCGCCAAGCTGGACGTGCTGCTCTCGCAAGTGCTGATTGAATCGGCCATCATAGACGTGGA
>PKZR01000390.1 GCA_003133815.1 Limisphaerales bacterium
TTTTTGGAAAACTTTAGGCAAAATTCTCTGCGCCTTCAAATTTTGCCCGGGCGGTGCATTTCATCTATGGAAGGGAAACAAGCCACGCCACTCGGCATCAAGTTGGAGCCGGCGACCATCGCCCATTCCGCGACGAACAGAAGCCGTGGGTGACAGGTGAGATTTGGATTGAAATCTGAAATTTGAAAGTCCAACTTGCAGCCACAATCAAGCCGCCATGAAGAAGATTTTCATCATCCCGATTATTGCCGCCGGCTTGCTGACCGGCTGCGTGTTCGGACGCGGAAAGCCCTCCCGTATTTCGGCGGGCGAGTTTGAATCGGATTACAAGGCAGTCGCCGGGACGGTGAGCGATTATACCTACCTCGGGCGGCTGGATGACCGGGCATATCTCCGTTACCGACATGTGCCGGCCATTGACATGGTTTTCAACTCCGAGCCGAAAGAGATGTCAGAACGGATTTTATATGTAAATCTTTCCGAACTCGACAAGCCGTTCCGTGACGCGTTGCCACCAAAAAAGACAGAACAACCATGAGACATACGCCGTCGCCCGACATGTCACCGAATCCAAGCCTTGACTCGGCGGCACGGATTTTTACCTTGGTCGGCATCACACGAAGTTAAATCAAACAATAAATCGAACATCAGGAATAGAATAACATTATGCAAGCGCTCCCGATCCTACACATCATATTTTATCTGGCAACAGCATTTCTTCCGACCGGAACCGCACAGTTCACTGTTACCACCGGTTACGCCCAAAAGATAACCTGGGTCCGTCAGGCTGATGGAGCATGGCAGGCCGCAACAGCGAACGGCAGCAATGCCGGACTCTGGTCAGAAGACGGCTTTGTGGTTTCCATCTCTTCAAACGGGCACACGGCAAAAACAGACCTCTCACCATTTGTCAAATTAGCCCCGATACAAGGACAAAGTGGAAAGCAGGTGCTGGTAAATGACCAGCTCGTCAAAATATTTTTCACGGGCGTTTCATCGGACGGCAAGAATCCCAATCCCACCTCGGTTTCATTCGCCCAGGACAAGGGAGGAATTTTCACCAAGACGGCAATCGTCACCTTTTCCACCAAATGACAGCACCGCCCTTGCAGCCGACGAAACCATCAGTTGACTGTGCTGAACGAAAACGAACATGAATTACCTTGCATTTCTGCTCCAAGCCGTCGTGCTGTGGTTTGTCCTGTTTATCATCCTGCGCGACGGGTCAGCACGTTCTTACTCAACAATGTTCTATGTTTCGGTGGGCATAACGCTGGCGGTAATCGGCCTGCATTTTGCGATCCCGCGATGGAGCCTGCCGGTTGCTGCGGCCGGTTCCGTTTTGATGATTAGGTTTTTTTGCTACACGAGCTGGCTTCGGGCAGCCATCGCCAGCGCGCTGTTTTTCACCTGGCTCCATTTTTACCCGGCATTGTTGCAGCGGGTGGTTCCCCACGGCGCTCTGCCCGACTCAGTGCTCAAGCCGATAGATCTGGATGACAATCCTTGAGTCAAACATCCCGAAGCTCGAAAAGAAATCTTTGAGCCCCAGTGCAGGGCGTCTACTTTTTCCGCGTGAATCATAAATATCGCGGACGCCTCGCGCCTTCACCGACGGGATATTTGCACCTCGGCCATGCACGGACGTTTTGGACCGCGCAGGAGCGCGCGCAGGCGAACGGCGGCGTTTTGATCTTACGCAATGAGGATCTGGATTCCACGCGCCACCAGATGGAATTTGTCGGCGCGATGCTAGAAGATTTGCGCTGGTTCGGTTTTGAATGGAGCGAAGGCCCGGACGTTGGCGGAAAGTTTGCGCCTTACAACCAGAGCGAGCGGATGGAGTTTTACCGCGCCGCGATGGAAAAGCTGCGAGCCGGAAAATTCATTTATCCCTGCATCTGCTCGCGCAAAGACATCCGCGCCGCCACGCGCGCGCCGCACGCGAACGACGATGACGAGCCGATTTATCCGGGAACGTGCCGGGAGAAATTTCCAACTTCCAACTCCCAGCTTCCAACTGCCAAGTTCTCTTGGCGCTTCCGTGTTCCCGACGGCGAAACAATTTCTTTTGTGGACGGAAATTGCGGCGAACAAAAGTTCACCGCAGGAAAGGACTTTGGCGATTTTGTGGTCTGGCGGCACGACGACGTTCCGGCCTATCAGCTAGCCTGCACCGTGGACGACGCGGCGATGCAGATCACCGAGGTTGTGCGCGGCGCGGATTTGCTGGTGAGCACCGCGCGGCAAATCCTGATTTATCGCGCGCTGGGTTTGCAGCCGCCGGATTTTTTCCACTGCGCGCTGATGCTGGATGAACAAGGCGTGCGGCTGGCAAAACGTCACGACTCCCTGAGTTTGGGGGAATTGCGGAGGCAAGGTATTTCCCCTGCTAAACTTCGTTCCCAGTGGGTCGGGCAGCATAAGCCGTCCTGAATCGGAAATTTTCAAAAAAAAGCTTGTGAAAAAATTCACGACAGGGCAGATTTTGCGGCTCTGGCGCCCGACAGCATTTCAACCAAGGCTCGTGTTGCCGTCAGAAATCATATTGTGACCCGTTTTGGAAAAATTGTTTTTGTCCTGGCCCTTTTTGCCGCGATGTTCGCGGTGAATTTGCATGCCCAGCCGGCAACACAGGCCGGTGCCGCCGCTGCGCCCGCCCCGGCGGAAGAAATGGTTCCCGCCGCCGCGCCGGCGGTGTTTCATGTGCTTGGACTGCCGATCACCAATTCCATGATCTGCACCTGGATTGTGGCGGCGTTCATTTTGATCCTGGTCCGCGCCACCACCCCGAAAAACATCAAGGAGATACCGTCCGGGATGCAAAATGTCCTCGAAGCGATGGTGGAAGGCTGGGACGGTTTGATTGGCGACATCCTGGACAAACGCGTGACAAAATGGGTTTTTCCATTTGCGACGACTTTCTTCATCTTCATACTTTTTTCGAACCTGATGGATCTGGTTCCGGGGGTCGGCAGCATCGGTTTCACCTCGCCGGACAAATCATTCACGCCGCTTTTCCGCCCGCCGACGACGGATGCGAACCTCACGGTGGCGATGGCGGGAATTTTTCTCGTGATGAGCCTTTATTGGGCCGTGCGCTACAACGGCGTCTGGGGGCTGGTGAAGCATATTTTCGGTGTGAAGATGGAAACCACCAAATGGACTTACCCGCTTTTCTTCCTGCTGTTCCTTTTCATCGGCTCGATGGAGCTGCTCTCGGTCGTCTTTGCGCGTCCGGTGGCGCTGGCGATGCGGCTTTACGGAAATGTATTTGCGGGTGAAAGCATTTTGGACATGATATTCCACGGCAAATCGCTATTATTTTCCCTGCTCCTTTCGTCGTGCATGTATTTTTACGAGACGTTCGTCTGCCTGGTGCAGGCGTTTGTGTTCGCGATGCTGGTCGTGGCGTTTGTCGGCACGCTTTGCTCGCACACGGACGATGAACATGCTCATTGAACAATGAATTTGCAGCCGCGCTGATAAAGCGGCTGCGACAACCAAAACCAACAAAAGAAAAGTTATGATGCTAGCAGAAACAACGGGCAATATTCACATCGGCCTCGCCTTTGGCGGCGCGGCCATCGGCATCGGCATCGCCACCGCAGGCGGCGTCATCGCCATGAGCCGCAATCCGAGTATGTTCGGCAAAATTTTGACGTTCATGTTTGTCGGCATGGCGCTCGCCGAAGGCTGGGCGGTCATCGCGTGGCTCGTCGTCAAATAATCCGGCCATGGACGCTTTAGGAATCCAGTGGAGAATCCTGCTCGCGCAGACGATCAGCTTTTCCATCGTCTTTTTCGTGCTGTGGAAATATGCCTACGGGCCGATTTTTTCCATGCTCGAAGCGCGCAAGCAGAAAATTGCAGATGCGCTTGCCAATGCGGAAAAAATAAAGACCGACGTTGCGCAAACCGAGGCTGAACGCCAAAGAATCCTGGCCGACGCCGGCGACAAGGCGAACAAGCTGATTGACGAGGCGCGTCAGGCCGCCGCCCGCGTGCGCGAACAGGAAACGCAGAAGGCAATATCAGAAGCCGGACAAATCGTTATCAAGGCGCGCGAGGCCGCCGCGCAGGAACGCGCGCAGATGCTCGCGTCGCTGAAACGCGAAGTCGGACGGCTCGTCGTGCAGACGACCTCGACTGTCACCGGGAAGATTCTAACGGCGGACGACCAAAAGCGCCTCGCGGAAGAAACCGAGAAACAATTGTCCGTGTAAATGTAGCGTCGGCTCTGTGAGCCGATAATTGGCGCACAGCGCCAACACTACAAACAAATGAAAATCTCCAAACAAGCGCAACGCGACGCACGGCAACTGTTCCGCAGTTGCCACGTCAATGGTTTGCTGGATGAGAACCGTGTCCGGCAGACGGTCACGCTGTTATCCACGCAAAAGCCTCGCGGTTACGTCGAGATTTTGTCTCGCTTGCACCGATTGGTGAAGATGGATTTGGAGCAGCACGCGGCGAGCGTAGAAAGTGCGACGCCATTGACCGCCGAATTGCAGGCCGAAGTAACGGGCGAGATCAAAAAGAAATATGGCGCGGGCGTGAGCATTTCGTTCGCGCAGAATCCGGCGCTCATCGGCGGATTGCGGATTCAGGTTGGCAGCGATCTTTACGACGGCAG
This sequence comes from Limisphaerales bacterium, assembly GCA_003133815.1. Classification (GTDB taxonomy): domain Bacteria; phylum Verrucomicrobiota; class Verrucomicrobiia; order Limisphaerales; family UBA11358; genus UBA11358. The sequence continues at coordinate 4,637 of PKZR01000390.1, forward strand.
CGTAAAAATGCGGTTGCAGAAATTGGAAGAAAGCTTTTAACGAAATTTTATGAGTAACTTGCTACAGGAAATTGAGGCACAAATCAGCGGCGCGAAGACCGCGACGGCCAAACAGAATGTCGGCACCGTCCGCGAGATCGGCGACGGCGTGGCGAAGATCGAAGGTCTGACCGACACGATGCTCAACGAAATGCTGGACTTCGGAAATGGCATCACCGGCCTCGCGCTCAACCTCGAGGAAACCGAAGTCGGCGCGATCATTCTTGGCGATTACACCAGCATCAAGGAAGGACAGGAAGTCCGCACGACGGGAAAACTTTTGCAGGTGCCGGTTGGAAAAGGCCTGCTCGGACGCGTCGTCAACGCCATCGGCCAGCCGCTTGACGGCAAAGGCCCAATTAAATCGGATGTAAGTTATCCGGTGGAAAAAATTGCGCCGGGCATCATCCGCCGCAAATCCGTAAGCCAGCCGGTGCAGACAGGAATCATGGCGATTGACGCGATGATCCCAATTGGTCGCGGCCAGCGCGAACTCATCATCGGCGATCGCTCGACGGGCAAGACCACGATTGGCGTGGACACGATGATCAATCAGTCACGCATCAACAAGGCGGCCGAAGCGGCGGGAGACACGACCACCCGTCCAATTTACAACATCTACGTCGCCATCGGCCAGAAACAATCCTCTGTGGCGCGCGTCATCGGCATTTTAGAAGAAGCGGGCGCGATGCCTTACACGATTGTTGTCGTCGCTTCGGCCTCCGATTCCGCGTCGAACCAGTATCTCGCGCCGTTCGCCGGCGCGGCGATTGGCGAATGGTTCATGGACAACGGCATGGA
>PKZR01000338.1 GCA_003133815.1 Limisphaerales bacterium
ACGGAGCATCTCAAGGGCGTGAAGATCGCCATCATGGGCTGCATCGTGAACGGCCCCGGCGAGATGGCGGATGCGGACTTTGGCTACGTGGGCGGCGCCCCGAACAAGATCAACCTCTACGTCGGCAAGCAGGCCATCAAGTTCAACATCCCCGAAGCCGAGGCCGTGGAACGGCTCGTGGACCTCATCAAGGAACACAACAAGTGGGTCGAGCCGGAAATGGTGAATGCTTGACGAATCAATTCAAGGATTCCTCTCACCGTCGGATATGCGAACGTAAGTGCCTCGCTCCGCATATTTCGCAATACCGAGAAGTTTAAATACGCCGCCGATGGTGGTGAAGTTGCATGTTCCTTCCATGTAACAGTTCTTAAGCGTATTCTCGAACCACTCGTGAGTAAAACTGCCAGTCTTGATAAGCTGGTCGTAGGCAGCGCTGAACTCCGAGCTTGTTATTCCTTTCTCGCGTGGTTTCGAGGGGTTGCTGTGGTTGGGCATTCGATAGATCAGGGCATCTTGATCGCGCCTAGTTCCCCAGCCCTTAACTGTGTGCGCAGTCGTTTCCGGCTTCGGAATGACGGTGCCCGGTTTGATGTTCATCCTGATTTGGTCAACGATCATAGAATCCTCATCTCGTGGGAGCGCACTGGAGCTTGAAGTGGCGTGGTCTCATTGCGACGTTACTACAACCTTGACGATTTCGCCGTCACCGACATATGTCTTTGCCCAGGCAACCCCGCCAGTCTGTTGGTCTGGCACGCCCCAAACAATGGCACACTTAATGTAGTAATCTCCAGGTGGAATATCCTGAAACTCAAAATTGCCACTCCCATCCGCAATAACGGTGTGGAGGTATTTCAGTAATCGAGGGTCGGTCTGTGGTAACTGAAGAGAACGTTCAGCTAACAAAGCCTCGGTCGTATAGGGCGTAACCGGCGTGAGTATCACTGGATCGCCTGCACCGTATCTTACCTCTCCGCCGACAGTCTTCAGAAATGCTTGGCCTGTGATGGTGGCTGTGCCTTTTCCGACGAATGGTTGAAACTCCGACTCGTCGAAAGGGGTGGTCATCTGATGTTGTGTAACGCAGCCGGCAAAAAGTGTAGCCAGCGCAATGATGCAGGTGATGTTTCTAATTGCTTTCATTGATTGATTTTTTTGATGCGCGAACGCCCGTAACAATGATTCGGTCAAAGGCGCGTTTAGCCTGATTCAGTTAGCAGACGGCAGGTTGCGGGGCGTTTTTAGTTCCGTCAAGAGAGGAATCTTTGCAGCCGGACGATGCACTTAAAATCCCCAGCCCCGGCGGGGCGGCATATTCGGTGGGGCGAGCGTCCCCGCGAGCCGGCTTGTCAGTAGTCTCGCCCCACCATCACAATGATGCCGCTCCTGAACGGAGCTTTGGCAAATTTGATATGCGGTTCTACAAATATGCCGCGCCTACGGCGCTCGGTTGAAAATAGCCCAGCACTTTAGTGCTGGGGGAAATGCGTCCAATCATTTTTCCAAGTCCCGTCAGGGACGAAAGAACTTCTGTCGTCCCTCACGGGACTTTTCCATTTTTCGTGTCCAGCACCCAGCCATGAATGGCTGGGCTATTGTCGGAAACCGCCATTTGGTCCCGACCTGCGCCCGCACTTACGCCGCCTTCTTCACCTGTGNNAGGAGGGTAAAAAACCGGGTTTTTGACGGTTTTTCGGCAAATTTACAGGGTTTTCCCTCCAAAGGAGCCAATTTTTCCCCGGCGATAAATGATTTACCGCCGGAGAAAAACGATTTATCGGCAAAGGAAAATGAATTATCGCCAGGGAAAAACCATTTATCGCCAGAGGAAAACAATTTTTCCCCGGAGAAAAATGAATAATCGCCGGAGGAAAATGGTTTACCGCCGGGGAAAATCCATTTACCGGCGGAGAAAAATGATTTTCCAGCAAAGGAAAATGGTTTGTCGCCGGAGAAAAATGGCTTTTATCCGGTGCAAAACGACCTGTCGGCACGGCTGGCCGACGGATTTAGCCGGCAAAAGGGTCTGGCGGGGGCACAAACAAGCTCCGCAGGGACGATGTATGTATTATGGGCGGCTCAGTTTGAAACCTGCGGAGCTCGAATTATGACAACTCGCAGCATTTCCGGACTATCCGCGCCCGGTCGAACCGGCCCGCTGCCGCCCGACCTGGGTTGTCGCTCCAAAATCTCCGGCCAATTAAACTTGCCTTTTGGTTCCGCTTAATTAAAGTGTGCGGCCACTTTTCAAATTATGCACTTGAACGAAATACTGGTTTTGGGGCAGGTCCCGGCCGCAGCGCCGGCGGCCCAACAGGGTTCGCCTTTCGGATTGCTGGTTCCGATGGTCCTGGTTTTTGTCGTGATGTATTTCATGATGATCCGCCCGCAGAGCCAGCAGCGCAAGGCGCAGGCCAAATTGCTGGAAACGCTCAAGTCCGGCGACAAGGTGGTCACGTCCAGCGGCATCGTCGGAGTGGTCATCACGGTCAAGGACAGCACGGTTTCCATCCGTTCGGCGGACGCCAAGATGGAAGTGACAAAAGCTTCCGTGGTGCAAATCCTTGAAAGCGGCACAACGATTGTATCCTGAACGTTCATGAAAAAAAACAATCTTGGGTGGTTTCTGTTTGTTGTCGCCGTTGTCTGCTGGTCGCTCGTTGAGATTTATCCGCCGACGTCGCGGGACTTGATCCAGCAGTTTGGCGCGCGCGCGGAGAATCAGGACACCAACTTCACGGCCATCGTCAAGCAGATCCAGGTCTTGCAGCAGTCGAATCCGGGCCATGAGTTCGCCGTCCTGGAGCAGGCCATCGGCACGAACGACATCCAGAGTTATTTTCCCTCCATCAACGCGCGCGACCAGCTTCATCCGACCACCTACATCCTGAACCAGATCCAGCGGGACGCGGCGGGCAAGATCAAGCTCGGCCTCGATTTGCAGGGCGGCACAGAGTATCTGGTGGAGATGGACACGAACAAGATTATTTCCGCCTCGGGCGACACGAACCGTGTCACGAGCGCGGAGGACATCAGCGGTGCGTTGTCGCAGGCGGTTGAAGTCTTGCGCAAGCGCGTGGACGCTTTTGGCGTGGCTGAACCTGAAATCAAACCGGCCGGCGGCAACCGCATTGAGATCCAGCTGCCCGGCTTGTCCGAGGCCGACAAGGACAG
>PKZR01000403.1 GCA_003133815.1 Limisphaerales bacterium
ACGCGCCAGGATTCGTAGCGGTGCGCCGCTGGTTCGGGGCGGGCGAGCGGCTGTGTGAGGAAAATACGGCTCTGAATGCGCGGGAAGCCGAGGCGGTTTTTGACGCCGAAGAGTTTCAGGAGCAGATGGTCGCGCGGATCCCACCGGGCGGAGAGGCCGTATTCAAAGTTCCCGGCGGCCAGCCTGCGGCGCAGACGGATGATCTCCAGGACCGGCCAGCGCCAGAAACGGTATTTGCCCTTGAAGGCGGTCCATGGGGCGTAGAAGGTCTCGACCTTGACGCCCGGCCACAGGCGTGGCTGCAGGTCCAGGGCGTAGGGTTTGGCCAGAAGTGTGATGTCGAACCTGTCCGCCGCTGCGCGCAGAAACGGCGTGGCGATGACGAGGTCGCCCATGCCCCACAGTTCCATGATGAGCAGTTTTGGTTTCAAGACGGGCGCGTTGCAAGGCGGTGTTATCGCTGAAAAATGGCCTGCAGGCGCGGGCGGTTGAACTGGGTCGCGGCGGCTTTGACCGGCTCCGTGGATGGACGGCGAATGCCGCCGTTCAAGCTGACGCTCAGCCCTAGCATTGCGGCAAAAGTCATCATGTCATTCTCAAGCGCTCCAAATATGAAAATATAAATCAGGATGTGGGCCACGAACAAAGCAAGCATCAGGGTGTTGATGCCGTGCAGGGATTCCTCGCCAAACCGGAAGTTGTCATATAGAGCGCGGACGCCGGCCACCCACAGCCATATCATTGCAATGACGCCCCATATGCCGAACGGCATGAACAACGAAAGGGGGCCGCTATGGTAATCTCCGGCAATCGCCGAGCCGCCTTCATCCGCCGAAATAATACCGAATCCCTGGCTTTGCACGAATTCAAAATCCTGCGCGGAGATGGCATAACCTTTGCCCAAAAGCACATATTGCGGCACCTGCGGAAGCTCGGCCTGCCATATCTGATACCTCCACTCCGCTGAATCTTCGGCCTCCCTTTTGGCCTCGGGATCCACTGACACGGGCAAAAAGGAAAGCGACCTCTGGATGGCAAAGGGCATATGCCCGGCCAATGGCAAAATCAGCCCGGCGGCCAGCAGGCCGATGAATGCGAACCTTGGCAGCAGCTTGGTGCGGTGAAGCCCCTCGATAAAAAACTGGATCACAAAAATCACGGCCATGCCGACCAGCCTTGAGCGAAACCCTCCAAAAAGGACCAGGGAACTGAAGCCGATAAACAGGACCAGACGCCAGGGTTTGCCCGTCATGAAGATGCCACGAATGCCATACTTTGCCAGCATGAATGGGAAAACGGCCATTGACAACAAAGACAGCCCGTTATAGCGGAGACCGGCCGCGCCACTTTCTATTTCGCCGCCCATGTAATTGTTGGCCGGAAAAAACCAATAGATGAAGTTGAACGAGGACGGGAGAATTGAAACCAAATCTCCAACCACAGCCAGACACCCGGGAAGAAAGAACAGTGCCATGAAAAGCATAGCCTGGTTTGCCGGAATCCGGCGTGCCGCCAGGGCGAAGTAGGCCAGGATGCCGCCGAGGACATAAAAATACTTTTTGCCCCCCACGTTCTCGCTCCCCAGGGAATTCAAACCGATGCCGCCGGTGAGTTTGCAGGTGACCAGCACTACCACGGCCATGCAGATCAACGGCCATGCCAGCCGGGGCGCGGAGATAAAGTGCATTCCCCGGTTCAAGGTGCGCTGCATAATGGAGATGCCCAGGCTTACTGCCAGCATGATCAGCCACAATTGGGGGCGGCCCGGCAGAAAAAACACCGTGGCGCTCAAATTCAGGGACAGCACCAGCAGGAAGTAATGCCAGCGCAACAGCAAAGGAAAGATCAACACCAGCAGGAAAATGCCCACCTCAATGAACGTCGAACGCGAGAAATCCTCGATTGATGTCAGCATATAACCCAGCCAGATCGCCAGCGGCACGCAGACCGCGTAAACAACTAGCGTTCTCAGGAGGGCGGAGGCATTGTTCATTCTTTTAAAATTACAACTGCGGTTTCAATATGGACGCGTAACTTAGCGGAACCCGCAAAATTTCGCCAACTGAATTATTTGGACAGGTTTTGCCTTGTGCATTCATTGGTTGCGACCATTTTCGCGCCATGCGCAGTCACCCGAAAAATCCGTGGATACGTAATGGCCTGGGAGCAAGCCGCCTGCATTGGATGCCGGACGGAAGTCAGGCGGCGGTATGTTTCTCTATGGCGGCAATTATCAGCGGCATCGAGGTCAATGTCGGCAGCTCCGCATCGGAAAACTCTATCCCAAAATCATTTTCCAATGCGAGCACAACATTCATGTGGTGGACGGAATCCCACGCTGAAAGATCCAGCTTTGAGGCGTTTTCAGGAATGCTTTCAGGAGCCATTTTCAATGCTTTCGCAAGCGCCGCCCGAGTCCGGATTTTAATTTCCTCTTTTGTCATAAATTTTGCACCAATTGTATGATTTCAGGAAAGGACACTTTTAAGTCTGTCACAAGACAGGCGTAACCCTCCCCCGATGCTGACGAAACCGTGGAGAAACCAT
>PKZR01000058.1 GCA_003133815.1 Limisphaerales bacterium
ATTTGGATTTGTGTGGCAGGCAGTCGAAATGCGCTTCAGTGCCACTTCAAAAGGCACAGCCGCAATCAACTCTGCTTCCAGCGCGAGCAACGACGAAAACCGATGCAATGCCCGGTCAATTTCCGCGCGCCGTTCCAGACCTATTGAAAACGCCTTTAATCCCGTCGGCTTGGTTCGTTGAAAAATAGCCAGACAGCGGGAGCGCAATTTAGCCGGTGGCGTGAATTCCACGGCGTAATTGTCGCGAGCGCTCCGGGGCCAGCCGTCGCGCGCGGCCCGGCGATGGATCGTCTTTGTGCAGCATCTTGCGGCGCTGGCGATAATCGTAGCGCTGAAAAATTTTGGGGATTGCCTAGCCTGAAATCGGCTTTTTGGTGCTATTAGTGCGGGGGTTTTCATGGGATTTTTGTTGTGCTAACAAAATTTTGAGCGGGATCGGATCGCTTTCCAGTCTGCGCAACTGGCGAAATCGTTCCTTGAGTCCAGGTATTTGCTCCTTGCGTTGCAGGAACCGATAAAACTGATCAGCCGGGATGCCAAAATGTTTCGCGTAGAAAATCACGCGCGGATGCAGATTTTGAGTTTTGGCGGCGGCGTTACTCATGTGAATGTTGAGAACGAAGTTGTTTGAGACGCTGGGAAAGCCGTTTGCTTTTAACGTGGCCGCGAATGACTCGGTTCAAATACCAGCGGCTCACACCAAGCAATTCAGCTTCGCGTTTCTGTGTCATTGCCGCTTTCGGCTGGTGTTTTATGGTTGCGCCTGCAATCATCGCTTGACGTTTTTCTACAATACTAAACAAAACTTGTCAAGTGACAAAAGAACAGAATTTTATTGATCGGGTCGAGACGCTGCGAATCTTCAGGCAGTGGACGTGGGAACAAACGGCTTCGGCCATCGGGTTGTCTAGGTCAATGATTCACTTAATAAAAAAGGGTAAAAACAATGTTACAGACAAGGTTTTATATCGTTTAGAGCAAGCCGAGATTGCGGCTGGAATCACAGAAAAGGCAGATGTTAATCAGGCTCGGTGGCGGCGCGAAACATCCGCCGATGTTGTTAAACTAATGAATTCCATGCCTGATGAATTCAAAAAAGGCGACAAATCAAAAGCTGAAGATTCTCACATAATTGAAGACTCGCTTCGCCAGCTTTCTACTGGCGAACTCGGTGATTTAGCGGATCATTTTTCTGAAAATCGTCACGAAGCCCCATACGGTGCTAATATATTTTACGATCAAATCCTTGGCCTCATTCATGCCGAAATAATAATCCGCACGGGAAGCGCTCTGGCGAAAGGCACAAAAACAGCGGGCGCTGAATCTACTAAACACCGCTTGACACAAAGTTCTGAAAACAGTAAAGTTCGCGGCGACATGAAACTTCCGCGCACAGTTCAACAAATGCTTGAAGATGTTCGTCGTTTTACCAAAGCACATGGAATGAAGGCTGCATTGGCAAAATTCCTGGGCGTTCCTCAAGCACGCGTGAGTGAATGGCTGGATGGAAAATATGAGCCGTCTGGCAAGATCACGCTCAAGATGCTTCATTGGGTCGAGCAGCAAGAGCGTCAATAAAAATGCCCGCCAGTGTTTAGACCACTGACGAGCGAGACCCGAAACATGCAGTCCTGTTATGAAAAACATGCCCCGAATCCATCGGAACGGTTCCAAAAAAGCCGTTAAAACTCAAGCCAAAACCAAATCATCATCCGCAAAAAATGCGCCGGTTGATTTAATCATCCCTTTAAATTGCGCCAGGGAAGCTGACGACGCCTTGAGCATCATGCTAAGCGTTGGCAGCGCGGCTACCACATTGGCAATGATGAATGCCGATCAAATCAAAACCAGCGCCCGCGACTTTGACGGCTGGGAATCAATGGACACGCCGGACTTTGGCGAAGGTTCGCTGGAACTGGCCCGGATCGTTGTCGCGGATTTTCAGGAACAGATTTCAAATGTCGCCAGCGGATCGCGCGCAATTATGCAAAAAATTAAAGACTTCAATCAGCCGGTGGCACCGGATTTCACACCGGAAAAATCTCAGTTGTGGCGTTCTTACTACAAAGCCGATTTGCATAATTTTGAAGACGCCGTTGGCTCACTACGGAACTGCCTGGAAGTTCAAGGGTTGCTTTTGTCTGATCGCACCACCCACCAGATTGCGCACCACACTTCATTTGCATTGTCCAATAGATTGGAATCTGCATTCGATTCACTTTGGGCCGCATTGCATGGACTGCATTCGTCTTTTTCGGCCATCGCATCTACCACTAGCCAAACCAAAGAATTGCGGAGGGCCGCATGAGCGCCGCGAAAAAATCTACTTCCAAAGCCAACGCCAAAGCCGCGCAGGTGCAAATGGAATACGCTGGCGATTTGATTCATAGAAACATCTGGTTCAAGATCGGTTTGACAAAGGCGGGAGCTTCGATGCTTAAGACGATTGGCCGGCGAATTTTTGCAAAACCGGAATCCTCTGCGGTCGTTTTACGGACGTTGTTGCAGGTCTCGCTGGCGCATTACGACAAACTGGAACGGATGTATTTCAAGGATTTGGAATATTCGGAAGATGAAGGTTTTTATCCTGACCGGTATTGGCATGGCCTAATCGTCGGCCAGCACGCGAAGATCGCGAAGCGGAAAGGGAAGGTGACAAAGTGAGCGAACCCTTGAGCATTGAAGAGCGGGTCAAACGCCTGGAAAAAGAAAACGCGAGGCTGCTTGACCGGGTTGATCGGCAATCCGGCTTGATTTATCAACTCTATCTTCAGGATTCTTTCACTATGAAGAAATGTTTGGCGTTGACCAATATTGACCATTCTATTTTGAGGCTTGTCTGTGGACAAATCACAGATGAAGAAATCAAAAAAGAATTGCGGGCCGTTTTTTCTAAAAGTGAATCTGATTTCGATCAGCTTTCTGCCATGCAGATTGATTTACAAAAAACCTTGGAAAGTATTAAGCCACCACCGCCAAGCGATACGCCGCCAGCGGCTTGAAATGAGCATCCATCACGCGCCGGCCTGGGCAACCTGGCCGGCGTTTTTCTTTTTGAACGTGGATCGGCTTGCTGCGTCCAATCTCTGACTGACTGACCTTGAAATGTTTCGTCGCCGGCGACGGCAAATGCGGCGGAAGATTCTTCAACATCAACGGGGCGGCGTCGCCGTCCGTCCCGACAATTTCCACCACTGGCAGGGCCTGTCGGCCCGTCAGCCGCGCCGATCCGGGCCGTTGATATGGTTCCCGGCCAGATCGTGAGTTAAGACGCCTGCAATGCCTGGCAATTGCCGGTGCAGGCGGATTGCAGCGGCCTTGCAAACCGGCTTTTTGGCCTAAAAACAGCGTCACACGTCACACCCCCTGTTTGCATTTGTGGCGATTTTGGCTTTGGATGTCCGAACTTCCAGACCCCTTGCAAACATTGGCGATAGTTTCGGACATGGTTTTTCACAGATAGACGGCAGCCGCGCGTCGTTGGATTTGTGAAAATGAAATGTCAGACCTTGAAGAAACCCTTTGTTTTCAAGCGAAATCCAGCCAAATCAACCTAAATCAACCCAGAATCGAATCGCCACAACTCCGCCGACCGTGTTCACAGATTCACAAGAGTGGTGCGCGTGGCGGGAGTTGAACCCACAACCTTCAGCTTCGGAGGCTGACGCTCTATCCAATTGAGCTACACGCGCGGTCAAACACAGGTTATGCGCGGGCGGGTTTTTGCTCAACCGGAATCTACACAAAAAAAGGGACAGCCCAAAGGCCGTCCCCATGCAAACCATTGTCCTGATAATCAGGTTTGGGGTGGTGCGGCTGGAGGTGGAGTGCCACCACCGTTGCCACCACCACGGCGACCGCCACCGCGTTGGAGCAATGGCTGGATGACCTTGAATTGATCAGCCGTGACGATGGCCTTCAACGCGTCACTTGCTTCTGTTGTAATGGCCGCGCGTTTTGTTCGTTTGTCGGCCTGAGCGATGGTCGTGTCGGCACGCAGGTCAGCTTGTTTTTTGATCATGTCGTCAAGGACAGGCTTGACCTTGGTAATTTCGTCATCCGTCAGTTTATTGGTCTCACCCAGGCTCGTTTGAAAACGCTTTATAAGACCGTCGGAAGTCATCGGGCCACGTGCGCCGCCTCCGGCACCGCCTGGAGCAGCAGCACCTCCCGCAGGGGCGTCTGCTTGTGCGAGCACTGCTGTGCTGCATACAAACAGGCTGCCAGCAATGAGCGCTACAACCAACATAGTTTTGGTTAATTTCATAGATTTATTCGATTTGTTTTATTTGTACGATTACACCGCGCCGTTTGGAGCAGCTGGATATGAATTCAGACGAAGGATGAGAAAGAAGGTTACAGAGCGCGCAAAATTTTTGCCGCCGATGAAATCGTCTGTTCGATGTCTGCCTCCGTGTGCGCCGTCGAAATGAAGCCCGCCTCGAATTGCGATGGGGCGAGATAAATCCCCGAGTTGAGCATCCCATGGAAAAACTTCTTGAACCGTTCACGGTCACTTTTCATCGCATCGGCCAGGTTGTGAACCGGCACGCTGGCAAAATAGGCGCAAAACATCGAGCCACAGGAATTGAACTGGACCGGCACTTTTGCCGACTTGGCTGCTTCCCGCATTCCGGTCGCAAGCTGCGCACCAAGTTTTTCGAGCAACGCGTATTTGGTTCCGTTGCCCGTTTTACTATTCAATTCTTCCAAATTCGCGATGCCTGCGGCCATCGCCAGCGGATTGCCGCTCAATGTCCCCGCCTGATAAACCGGACCGAGCGGCGCGAGCAAATCCATGATTTCCGTGCGACCGCCAAATGCGCCCACCGGCAAACCTCCGCCGATGATTTTACCGAGGCACGTCAAGTCGGGAGAAATATTGAAAAGTCCCTGCGCTCCGCCTTTGGCCAGACGAAAGCCTGTCATTACTTCGTCGAAAATCAGCAACGCGCCCTTGGCCTTTGTGATTTTACGTAAAAATTCCAGATAACCCGGCTTCGGCAGATACAAACCCGCGTTGCCCGGCACCGGCTCGACGATGATTCCGGCAATTTGATTTTTATTTGCTGCGAACGCGGCCTTCACGGCGTCCACATCGTTGAACGGCACGACGATGGTGTGTTGAGTGAACGCAGCTGGAATTCCCGCGCTGTCAGGATTCCCGAACGTGAGCGCTCCGGAACCGGCCTTGACCAAAAGCGAATCCACATGGCCGTGATAGCAGCCGTCGAACTTGATGATCTTGTCGCGCTTCGTGAATCCGCGCGCGAGCCGGATCGCGCTCATGCACGCTTCCGTGCCGGAACTTGTCATGCGAACTTTTTGAATGCTCGGAACCAGTTCACAGATCAATTTCGCCATTTTGATTTCAAGCGGATTTGGAATTCCGAAGCTGGTGCCGTGTTCGGCGGCGGCCTTGACGGCGGAAATGATTTTGGAATGCGCGTGGCCGAGAATCGCCGGGCCCCAGGTGCCGACATAATCAATTAATTCATTGCCGTCCACGTCCCAAACACGCGCGCCCATGGCCTTGTTGACAAAAAACGGGTTGCCGCCTACGGCGCGGAAAGCGCGCACGGGTGAGTTGACGCCGCCGGGAATGTATTTCAACGCCTCGGCAAAAAGTTTTTCGGATTTCGGGCGCACAATTTTTACTTTCGGAGAAATGTTTCCGCCAGCGAACCTTTTTCCGTGCGGATGACAGCGCCGGTGTTCACATTGTGCCGCTCGAACCAGCCGTCGCTGGTCTCCAAAACGAACTGGATGTTGTCCGTCGCGGCCAGAACCGCATTCGTGTCGTTTTTTTCCAGATGATGGATTTCCTGGATCACACCGTCGGGACTTATGTAGGCGGCGGAAATGGATTCGGGACAATTCTTCATCCAGAACGACGCCTGTTGCGGCTGCGGCAAGACAAAAAGCATTGAGTCCGAGTCCTGGATGTTCGTACGAAACATCATGCCGGTTTCTTCCTCGCGCCAAGTCAGTGCGAGTTCGGCATCCAAAGTTTCCGCGCCGAGATAAATTTTCATCGTCGGCAACTTCGGCTGCGCCTGGGTGGGCAGCCAGTCTTGTGGCACCGGCGGCGCGGCGGCGGTTTCCGTTTTTTTGCAGCCGGCGAGCAAGTTTGCGGCCAGCAGCAGCACGAACAATTTTGTCGGTTTCACAAAACCATCTTGCCGGAAGCAGAGAAAATATTCAACCAAACTGAATCCACGGCGCAACCGCACTTGCGATTAACGTCCGCAAGCCAAATTCTTCAGGGGTAAATCAATCGAAAGAAAACATTGATCTGCGTCTGGTCGATTGGAATCCACATTTGGTTGGTAGAGACCGAACCGGGTACGACCACCCATGCAGCGGGATTGCTGAGGCTGTTGGTGTTCACCATAAGCCGCCAGCCGATGTGGTCGGAGGGCCAATTGAATTGGAGACCATTGTTCAACAGCGTAAAGTTGATGGGCAGTATTGACGTGGATGCCGGATGTGCGACAACTTCTGTTGAATAGGCAGATTCATCCCCAAGAATATTTAACGCTGTAACGACGTAATAATATGCGGTGCCATTTTGAATGCTGCTGTCGGTGTAAGTAACATTTGTGGCAAGGCTCACGATTTGCGTGTAAGGCCCACCCGAGGTGAGGCTGCGATAGACATTGTAATATGTGCCATTTCCGGTCCAGTTCAATGTGGCGCTTTGGCTTGTGTAGCTGATGGCAACGGCTGGCGGCGTGGCTGCGGCAATTGTCACCGGTTGATAAGGTTTGACGAGCCGCCACTGGGTTGCCGTGCTGGGTGCAGGATCGTTGACCATGCTGAATGAAATGGCCGGTGCTGAGCCGCCGCCCTGAATGCTTTGCGAAGCGGCCAGATTATCAAGGTAATAATAGCCGTTGCTGTCCGGGCCGTTGAACCACCAGTCCACCGCCGAGTTGGTCGTGCCGTAAGGCGCGAGATCCAGTGTTCCGCCTTTGTTGCGCAGCCGCCGGCCGTCGTTCAGTGAAATAATATACCAGTGATTGGTTGTCGGTGCTGGCAGCAAGGCCCATTCCGTCGTGGCATTTCGAACGTAGATGGTTGAGGCCACGGGCCCGGTGACATTATTGGTATCTGTCAGGCGGAAACTTGTGCCGAGGTTGTGAATAACATAAGGCGTCCGGGCGTGCAGCGTGAGGTCGCCATCCCAAGTCGCATAAAGTTCTCCGTAAGGAGAAAGGGTTTGATTGGTGTCCAAAAACATCGTTCCGGTGTAACCATTGTCAACCCACGGACTGGCACTGTTGCTGCCGGTGAATGGAAAAATGGAATAGCGCTTCAACCATTCCTGGCTTTCGGCCTGCCACATGAATTCGGCGAGGAAATTATAGTCGTCATTTTCGGACCACGACTTCGTATCATTCCAGTCTACCGGTGAAAACTCCGTGAGCCAGACGGGCCGGCCCCAAGTGTTATAGACGCTTTGCAGAACACCCATCATGGATGAAGCGCTCGGCGGTACATATTCATGGACTGCGGTATAGTCCACGCGATAATTATTGCTGGCGATCAGGCTGTAGAAATTATACTCCCACGAATCAAAGGTGTTTTGCACCGCCGGACTTACCAGCGGCAAGTTTAAGGCCTGAATGAGGGGCCAAGCTCCGATGGCGTCGTTGGTGCTGGTATTGGATTGAGTGGCATTGTCCGGCTCGTTGTAGGTCAGCAGGTAGTCGGGTTGTGCGCCGGCCAGCCATCCAGCGTCTCGCGCCTGCGCATCGCCCAGCGTCTCGTAATATTGGGCCGCATAAATCATCGGGACATAGTTGAACGAAGGTGGCGGTGAAGCCGAAGTATGGTCATCGTAGTTGTAAGCCCAGTTCAATCCCAACTGCGCGTATTCGCCTTCATAACCCGCGCAACCTTTCTTGGGAAAGTGTGTCTGATACGCAATAGTCCAGAATTGAAACGGACTGGACGTGGAATTTTGCAGCGTCACATTGGCCGGGTTTCCGTTGTCCGTTTGCAACACCAGATCGCCCGCCGCGTTCACGATGCGATAAGCGCCGTTCCCGACATCTTCCAAATACCATTGCTGAGCGCTCGTGCCGGTGTAAGTGACGGGAATGACGCTGGAGCCGACGAGGTTCGGAAATTTCGCCGCGAGACATTGCCAGGTCGTGCGGTTGCGGATGCGGAAGGTGCTGTTCTGATAATTGTAAAGCACCTCGAACTGCTGGTCGAATGCGGTGTTGGTGGCGGTCGCCTGGCTTGCGACGGCGGAATTGATGACGAGCGTGTTGGCATTGCCCTGATTGACGATGTTCCAAAATCCGTCGCTGAAAGTATCGAAGATAAAACGGTTGGTGGGATAGGTGACCACAATCGGCTTGGAGATACTGCTAACGCTGCCGTTGGCGGCACTAAGAGAGGTCGAACCCGGGGCAACCGCCGTGATCAGGCCGGAGGCAGACACGCTAGCTATGTTGGGGTTATTATGGATGAAAGTGGTCTGCCCATAATTTAACATATTCACGTTGGTCACGTTGGCGAATGTTCCGATGACGATGGCTTGCTGGTTGGAATAGAGCGGCATCGGGCTGCTGAACGAAAGCGCGACACTCAAAAGCGCTCCGGGGTCAATCACCGACACGACATTGCTCGCTGAAAAGCCGGAAAACGTCGAAATGACGGTAGCCTGACCAACACCAACTGCCTGCAAGAAACCGTTGCTCGACACGGTAACGACGTTGGTGTTGCTGGAAAAGTAAACCAAGCCCGGTGTCGCGGGCGACAGGACGACATTGGAAGAGTTAAGGTAATTGCCTGTCACCACAACCTGATCAAATCCGCCAATGATTTGATTTGTGGATGCTAATTGCTGGTTGATGGCTTGAAGATTTAGCGGCAATGGATTGACGACACTTGCCACGGAATAAGAGCCAAAACTAAGCGGGACGGTGTTGTTGGTGAATGTCAGATTTGTTCCGGTGATGGGCGGCAGAAAAGTCCCAGTTAGATTTTGGTCGATCTCCACCATCCAGCCCATGTTCGTGGTGCTGCCGGTTGCGGATGGGTAGAGTTCAATATGGACACGATTGGTGGGCGCGCCCGAACTGGTCGGGTTGTTGACGCTATTGTAGACGCCGTTGGTGAATATCTGGCTTGCACCCACACCCAATCTGGTTAATACGCCAAGAGTGGCACCGGTTACCCCTTCGGTATTTCCAGCGGCATTGAGGTTGATGGCGCACCAACCATCGCCCGAGCCGGTCAGTGGGCTGTTGGTGGCAACAATGCCATCAAAAACTACCGTATCTCCGGCGAGAAGGCTCAATCCATTGATTGTTACAGGAGGGTTTAGTGGATTGATCTGACTGGTGTTGGATATAACGGTGGGGTTGAAAATAAATGGGACTATTCCCGGTGTGGACCGGACATTCAAAGTGGCCACAGTGCTTGTGACAATGTTGCCCGCCGTGAGCAGGTTGGTAACGACAACACTGTATTGTGTCCCATTATAAGATGCATTAACGGTCGGTGTGGTGTAAGTCAGATTGGTGGCTCCAGCAACAGGAATTCCATTGGAAAGCCAATGTTGCGCTGTTTTTAAGGGATAGCCTTGAGTCAATGTGGCGGCAAAGATTGCTTTTAAACCTGCCGCCACCGTGGAGATGGCTGGAGCAGGTGCCGAAACGGCAATGATGGGCTGGGTTTGAATGAATGAATGCGTCGCATTGTTGGCGCCAAAATTAAGGGCAATGACGTTGTTTGCGAAGTTCAAGCCCGTGCCGCTGGCTATGGCGCTGAAAGTTCCGGTAATTCCCTGATCAATTTTGACGGAATAATTCATGTTGGTCGTGGTGCCGGTCGTGGTGCAGGTCAGAGTAATCTGAACACGGTTAGTCCTGGAACCTTGAGAGATGCCAAACTTGGTTGAGTTGCTTGAACCATTGAGAAAAAGCTGGCATTGATTTCCGCTGGTCGTTCCTGTTTCCACCAACACTCCCAAGGTGGCATTGACGACACCACCATAACCGCTGCCGTTCAGATCAACTGATCCCCACGCGTCGCCGCCGGAACCGGGCACGTCAATGACAACGCCGTCGAAAATAATAACATCTCCCGCATTCAGGCTCGCGCCAACGATTGAAGTTGCCCCATTGGCAGGATTGTTTGGACCAACGGCATTTCCAGATGTCGTGGTTTCTGTAGTATTGTTAAAATTTAAAGTATTCGTATTAGCCGCATCAAGTTCCAGCGGGGCAGCCGCAAAACCCAATAAAAGCAAGCTGGCAATGGACGAACCTAACGCATATTTGGTGCGGATGGGCTTATCAAATGGCTGAATCATCATTGGACCGGGATTGTTACAGTAGACCAAGTTAACACATCCATTCAGCCGGACAACTACCCAAACTGGTGATGCAAGGTTTAATCTCCATGTCTCGCAATCATGTTTGGAATGGCTGTTCGAAACTTTGGAGTTAATCATCCAGGTATTTGAAAATCCATTGAATTAATCGGCTGGCGATTGACATCCCCCATTTAGGTGATGCCTTTGCTACAATTTTAGGGGTGTCGCGCGGTTAGTCCTTCTCGTGTATAAATGGGTTGAACCATCAACCATACAAAATTGTTGCCGGTATGTTTTTGCCTTGTTTCCGACGTAGTTCAAAAAAGTTCGGCACTGGCGAAACGCACGGTTAAAAAAATCAAGTTTAAAGCCGTATTAGCTCAAAGGCGACTGGCGGCACGTTTTGACGTTTAAAATGTTTTCATCTATTAAATGGATAATTTGCGCGGCAATGTTGTCAGCTCAAGGGCTTTATGCGGGAATCTCCCCGGTTAACTTAAGGTGCGGATCGTGGCAGAATCCCTTGGGCATCGACTATTCCAACCCACGTTTGAGCTGGCAGGTCATGACGACCAATGTCACCGATCGTGCTCAGAGCGAGACCGCCTATGAAATTCAAGCGGCCTCTTCGGCCGCGCTGCTTGCCGCGAATCAACCGGATCTGTGGGACAGCGGCAAGGTGGTGTCCCCGCAGCCGTTCAATGTCCCTTACGGCGGAAACACGCTGACTTCGGCCCAGCAGGTTTTCTGGCAGGTTCGCGTCTGGGATGTGAACAACAATCCTTCCGCATGGAGTCCTGTGGCAACCTGGACCATGGGTTTGCTCAATCAAACCGACTGGCAAGGCGGATGGCTGGTGCCCCCGGCCAATAATTCCTTCAATCTGACTGGCTGCAATTGGATTTGGTATCCCGAAGGCAATCCTGCGGTGTCGGCTCCGGTCGGAACACGTTATTTTCGCAAGACTTTTTCCGTTCGGTCCGACTCGGCGCTTACCGGGGCAACTTTGTTGGTGACGGCGGATAATTCCTACACCGCCTACATCAATGGAACGCAAGTCAGTCAAGGACAGGATTACACAACGGTGATTCCTGTTGGAGTGGCTTCGCAACTTCAGACAGGCACCAATCTACTGGCCATCGCCGCCTCCAATTCCGGCAGCGCATCAAATCCTGCCGGCCTGATTGGAATGCTTGTCCTGTTTTACGCCGACGGCTCGCAAACCAACATCCAATTGGACGCCACTTGGAAAGCGGCCAATTCCTTGCAAACTAACTGGCAGTCGCCGTCTTTCAATGACAGTTTGTGGACGACCGCGCTGGTGCTGGGCAATTATGGAATCAGTCCATGGGGAACTGGCACCACTGTCCAAACCGCGTTACCCATCTTTCGGAGGCAGTTCACCGTAAACTCAGGCTTGCAGCGGGCCGTGATTTACATCTGCGGCCTGGGTCAATACGAACTATCCGCCAATGGCACAAAAGTTGGCAATGCCCTGTTGTCTCCGGGTTGGAGCTTGTACAGCCAGACATGTCTTTACGACACTCTTGACCTCACATCGTATTTGACCAATGGCAATAATGCCATTGGCGTAATGCTGGGCAACGGCATGTATAACGTCCCGGCAACGGCAAATTATACCAAGTTTACAGGTTCGTTTGGCCCCCCGAAAATGATCGCACAGTTATATCTCTTTTATACCAACGGCACCAGCCAAGTCATTGCCACCGACGGGCAATGGCTCACGACACCCGGCCCAATAACCTATTCACAAGTTTATGGAGGCGAAGCCAACGATGCCCGGCTTCTGCCTGCGGGTTGGAATCAATCCGGATTCAATGATTCCAACTGGTCCACGTCGGTGGTCACCAACGGACCCGGCGGAATTTTACGCGGACAATCCCACGCGGCACCCCCGATTATTGCCACACAGGTGTTGCAACCCGTGCAGACCAATGCTCTTTCCAGCAGCACGATTGTCTATGACCTGGGGCAGAACGCCGCATTGATTCCCAGCCTGACGACTCATGGCCAGGCGGGTGCTGTTGTTCAAATTACCCCGTCCGAGTTGATCAACTCCGATGGCACGATTAACCGTTCTTCTGTCGGCGGCGGAACGGCTTACTGGCAATATACGCTCGCAGGCACAGGCTCGGAAACCTGGACGCCAAAGTTTTTCTATCATGGCTGCCGCTACCTTCAAGTTACATTGACAGCAGCGGCCGGTTCTTCGCAATTGCCGGTGGTGGATTCAATATCGGGTAACGTCATTCAAAGCTCTTCCGCCAATGCTGGAAATTTTCTGTGTTCCAACACTCTTTTCAACCGCACCCGTACGCTCATTCAGTGGGCGCAAAGAAACAACCTGATCAGCATCCTGACCGACTGCCCGACTCGCGAACGTCTGGGATGGCTGGAGCAGGACAACTTGAATGGTCCGTCGTTGCGTTATGAATTCGATCTGGGACAGTTGTTTTCCAAAGCCATGCAGGACATGGCCGACAGCCAGACTTCTGCCGGCACCGGCCTGGTGCCCGACATCGCGCCCGAAGTTACGGTGTTCAGCGGTGGATTTCGCGATTCTCCCGAATGGGGCAGTTCGGTCATTCTCGTTCCATGGCAGCATTATCTTTTCACGGGAGATGACACCTTGTTGGTCAACTATTATTCCGCAATGACCAATTATTTTGGTTATCTGCAAAATCAGTCGGTCAATTACTTTCTCAATTACCCCAATGGCCTGGGCGACTGGTATCAAATCGCCACGACGCCAGTTTCCCTCACTGCCGACGCTTATTACTGTCAAGACGCACAAGTTCTGGGACAGGTGGCGGCGTTACTGGGCAATAACAGCGACGCATCCCGGTTCAATTTGCTGGCCACGAACATTGCGACGGCGTTCAACAACACCTATTACTCAAATGGTTCCTATTCCACCGGTTCGCAGACCGCGAATGCATTGCCGTTATATCTGGGCATCGTCAATCCGACCAACCAGGCGGCGGTGTTGGCGGCTCTGGTCGCAAATATCAATGCCAATGGCTTGACCTGCGGCGAAATCGGCCATCGCTACATCCTGCGCGCATTGACCGACATGGGCCGGCCGGACGTGGTCTTCAACCTTCACAGCGGAACCAACGATCCCGGTTACGGCTACATACTCAGCCAGGGAGCCACTGCGCTGACCGAGGCTTGGGATGCCAATCCCTCGGATTCCCAGGATCATTTCATGCTCGGCCATATCACCGAATGGTTTTATCATGATCTCGCAGGAATCCAATATGATCCGGCGTTGCCGGGTTTCCAGCATGTCATTATCAAGCCCGCCTTCGTTGGTGGCATCACCTGGGTCAACGCCAGCTATGCCTCCGTGCGCGGAACGATTATTGACAACTGGGCGCTGACCAACGGCTTTGCAACAATCAATGTGACCATTCCCGTCGGCTCTACTGGTTCGATCTACCTGCCAATGCTCGGCAACATCGCCACCAACCTGCTGGTCAAGGAAAGCGGCACGACCATCTGGCAGAATGGCGCGCCAGCCGGCAGCGCAACGGGTGTGACCTTCGACCACGTGCAAGGCACCGGTTCGCAGACCTGTCTAATTTGGACAGTCGGTTCAGGCAGCTATCAATTTGCCTGGGGAATTTTCACGGCTCCCACCGGGCTGTCAGCCGCCGCAGGCAATGGGCAGGTTTCATTGAGTTGGAATCCTGTGCCGAATGCAACCGGTTATAATGTGGAGCGCTCCACCACCAGCGGCAGCGGTTATGTCATCTTGGCCGCCAATGTCGTCGGCACAAATTATAAGGACTTGGCGGTTTCAAATAATGCCACCTATTACTATGTTGTTTCTGCTATAAGCGGCGGCAACGCAAGCGCCAATTCTTTGGAGTCAGTCGCAACGCCGCAATGGAGCACGATTTCAGGAATCGTCTCCAATTTCGGCTTCGAGACGCCGGTCACCAGCACCTATCAATATAATCCATCCGGTGGAAGCTGGTCATTCACCGCCCAGTCCGGTTCCACCGGTTCCGGCATCTGTGCGAACGGCAGCGCCTTTAACAGCGGCAATCCTAGCGCCCCGCAGGGCGGCCAGGTGGCATTCCTGCAAGGCACCGGCTCCATTTCGCAAATATTGTTTGGATTGATCGCTGGAGCGATTTATCAGATCACATTTTCAGCCGCCCAGCGTAACAACATCTACGGCCAGCAAAAAGGCCAGACATGGCTTTTGCAAATGGACGGTACACCCATCGGCAGTTATGCCCCGCCGGAAACGGCGCAGGGCTATTCGGATTACTTTGCAACATTTACCGCCACGGCCTCAAGCAGCCACACGTTGTCCTTTGTCGGCACGGACGCCAACGGTGGAGACAACACTGTTTTCATTGACAACGTGCGCATGGCGCTGGCGCCCTCCCTGACCCGGCCGCAGCTTTCCTGCCAGATAGCGGGAGGTCAGATGCAGCTCCTGTGGCCGACCGATCACACGGGATGGGAATTGCAGGTGCAGACCAATTCATACGGCATGGGTCTCGGCACCAACTGGTGGACGGTGTCCGGCTCGACACTCACCAACCAGTTCGCATTGCCGGTCAATCCGGCCAACGGCAATGTATTTTTCCGCGTCGCCTTTCCTTGAAGTGGATTTGTTTCAAATGGCGTTATTTTTCAAAGACGA
This sequence comes from Limisphaerales bacterium, assembly GCA_003133815.1. Taxonomy (GTDB): domain Bacteria; phylum Verrucomicrobiota; class Verrucomicrobiia; order Limisphaerales; family UBA11358; genus UBA11358. The sequence goes on from PKZR01000058.1 coordinate 15,021, forward strand.
GTCGATGACATTAATGCCTGCGTCTCTCGAAAACGGGTTTTTACGATGGCCTGTCAGGAATCAGAAGCAGCATCAAACCATCCCCTGTTTCGGTGATGCCACCGCTACAACATCAGGCTATTTACGTCTTTTGCATGATTTGAGAATATTTCTCAACAGCATGAACAATCAGCACAAATAATATTTGTAAAATCTTTGCCACGCACCAGAACAAACCCAAAATAGATTAATTATGAAAAAAATCCAAATCACCAAAATCGCTTGCGCTGTAAGCGCAGGTTTAATCATCGCCGGCGGCCTGTCTGTCAGCGCGCAAACCGTTATCTGGTCTGATACTTTTCCCGGTTCTTCCGGCAGCAGT
>PKZR01000103.1 GCA_003133815.1 Limisphaerales bacterium
TTGAAAAAGACGAAGGACGAGGACGTGACCGCCGCGCTCGAACAGCTCGCCGCCGAGCACGAGACCGCCGCGCGCAGCTACCGGCTCGCGTGCGTCGCAGGTTCGTGGCAGTTCGTCACGCAGCCGGAATTTTCCCAATGGTTGCGCGCGCTTGTCGGCGTGAAGATCCGCCCGTCACGGCTCTCGCAGCCGGCGCTGGAGACGCTCGCCATCATCGCGTATCGCCAGCCCATCACGCGCGCCGAGATTGAGCAGGTGCGCGGCGTGAACGTGGATGGCACGATGCAGACGCTTCTGGAGCGCGGCCTCGTCGAATCCGTCGGCCGCGCGGAAGTCGTGGGCCGCCCGCAGACTTACGCCACGACGGCGCTGTTCCTGGAATATTTCGGTCTGGGCAGCCTGGAAGATTTGCCCGCCGCGGACGAGCTCCGCCGCATCCCCGTCGAAAAACCGCCCGCGCCCGTCACGGTTGATCCCGGCCTGGCGACGGCGGCACCGGAGCAATTGAAATTGGAAGACGCTGGCAAAGTGCAGGATGCCGGAGGCGAAGGTCAAAAATCCGAATAAATCTGACGCGCCCCGATTGGGGAAGGCTGCCCGGAATTTTAGACAACCTCCCTGAATTCCTGGCGATTCCCCACAGTCTTTGGGCGACCACCCCAAATCCCGGGCGATTGTCCGGGATTTTAGAGCGTTCCCACCGATAATTTTGGCTTTGCCCCGAATCCTGCAGACCTGCCACGACCGATTTTGGCTTTGCCCCGATTTCTGGAGGGTTGCCCCGATTTTTAGGGCGCTGCCCCGAATCCTACGGACTTGCCCCGATTGTTTTTAGTTCTGCCCCGATTTCTAGAGAGTTGCCCCGACCGTTTTTGCTCTTGCCCCGATTCCTACGGAGCTGCCCCGATTTCTGTGGCGCGATAAATGCCATATAATTTGCTCCCCCGCAATAGTTTAGGCTAAAAACGGCCTTTTTTTCGCTTTCCCGGCTTGGTATTGCCGGCCCATTTTCCCCGACGAAGGCTGGGCAAGAAAAGATAAGCTTTTGACAAGATTTGCTAAAGAATTTCGCTATGCAGACCGGCATTTTATTTTATGATTAAAGGTGAACAAAAAATAATGCCATGACGCCAAACTGGGATACGCCGGGGTTAACGTGGGACATGTGTAAACGGCGGTTGAAAAGTGCTGCGGGCGGCGCTCGAAAAGTGCTGCACCTTCCGGGCAAAGAAGACTGTTTTTTCAGGGTTTCGTCAAGCTGTTGATTCCGCTTCGAGGTAGAAGCAGCAGGAGGGGGAGCTTCGAGCCTTTAGCTCGCCCCCTCCTGCGGTCGAAGGTTCGTTTGATTTACTTACGTTTCAGCCGGCGTTTGGCATCCGTCAGCCGAAAGCTCTGGCCGTTGGCTTCCAAGATGTGAACCCGATGGGTCAGGCGATCCAGCAGTGCTCCCGTCAACCGTTCGCTGCCCAGCACTTCAGTCCATTGCTCAAAGGGCAGATTGGTGGTGACGATCAGGCTGGTGCGTTCATAGGCCCGGCTGACCACATCGAAGAGCAGTTCGGCCCCGGTCTTGGAGAACGGGACGTAACCGAGTTCATCCAAAATCAGCACATCCAGGCGCTCTAGTTGCTTGTGCAGCCGCTGCAAGGTTCGCGTCTCCCGTTGTTCGAGCAACTGCGTCACCAGTCCGGTAGTCGTCATGAAGCGCACGCGTTTGCCTTGGGTGCAGGCGGCAAAACCCAGCGCGGTCGCCAAGTGAGTTTTGCCCGTGCCAGGGTTGCCAACCAGCAGAAGGTTTTCGCGTTTGCTGATGTATTCGCCCCGCAGAAGTTCCCGCACCAACGGTTCGTTGATCGAGACTTGGGCGGCGAAGTCGAAGGTCTCGATGGTTTTCAACACCGGGAAGTTTGCTTCTTTAATCCGCCGTTCGGTGGCGCGGCGTTCCCGATCAATCAACTCCCGTTCGGCCAATCGCAGCAAATACGTCGGGTAATCGCAGCGTTCCTGACTGCACACGGTTCCGACACTATCGTAGTCGCGCAAGAAGGTCGGCAGCTTTAGTTCCTTCAAGTGATGCTCCAGCAAGAGCACGGATGGATTTTTGCTCATACCACACCTCCCACCAGTTCCGTGTATGAAGCTAGATTCGGCGCGGCTACGCGAACGTGCCGTAGATGCGGATGGCCGTCCAATGAGAACAGCGTGGCACTCCAGTCTTCCCGAGGATAGAGGAACTGCGCCACGGCATCGCGGGTGATTGCTCCAACCGCCAGTGCCTGTTCCACCGCCCGTCGCAACTTCGGTAATGAATGCTTCTCCAGCAACCGGAGCACCTTGATATACTCGCGGGTGCCGTCACCATCTCGCTCACTTTCCAGCCGCCGGCGCAACAACGCAAAACACTCTGGCAATGTCCAGCCCATCAGCGGTCGGGCATGATCCAGTGCTCCCGGCTTGGTCTCCAGCAACGCCAGATAATGCAACGGGTCAAAGCAAACCTGCTCGTCATCCCAAATCCGAGTATGACACGCTACCTCGCTGCCATCAGCACACAGCACCACTGGTTGTCAGCGGTTGGGAGTATGCCTTGAGTTCTTTCATTTTTGTTGCCGTGCCAGTCTTGTTTTGTATGGCTTTACATTTTTTAAGATGAGATTGATTTGTCGGTTTAGTTTCAAGTTTGTAGTGCGACAATTTTACACTTTGCACCGGGCGATTTGAAACTAGAATAGGTTCGTGAATTTACACGTTGGACAATTTCCCAATTACCGCCTGCGCCGCCTGCGTCAATCGCGCTTGAGCATCCGGGGCGTTTGCGTTATAAGTTTTGCATGACATTGAAAGCCATCATTCACAAGGCGGAGGAAGGCGGTTTTTGGGCCGAAGTTCCGTCGTTGCCGGGCTGTGTCACCCAGGCCGATACGCTGAATGAGCTGAAAGCAAACCTGCGTGAAGCCGTGGAGCTCTGGTTGTCCGTGGATGACGAGGCCGCAGAATCCAACGCCAGCGACGAGGTGCTGGAATTGACGGTGTGAAACAGACTTCGGGCAAGGAATTCATCCACATAATTCAAAAACGCGGATGGATTCTCAAGCGCATCAACGGCAGCCATCACGTTTTCAGCAAGGAAGGCCATCGCGAGCGCATCGTAATTCCGGTTCACGGCAACAAACCGCTGAAAATCGGGCTGCTGAAACATCAGATGAAAATAGCCGGTTTGACTGAATCAGATTTATGAATTTACACGTTGGACAATTTCCCAATTACCGCTCGCGCCGTCTGCGCTCATCGTCCGCGCTGCGGAAACTGGTCTGCGAAACGCGCCTGAGCGTGGAGCATCTGGTCCTGCCGCTTTTCGCCCGCGCCGGGCGCAAATTGCGCCAGCCCGTCAATTCCATGCCGGGCGTCTTCCAGCTTTCGCCGGATGAACTGCTGCGCGAGGCCGCGCGCGTCCATGCGCTCGGCGTCCCGGCGGTCCTGTTGTTCGGCATCCCGGATAAAAAGGACGCCAAGGCTTCGGG
>PKZR01000297.1:0-129 GCA_003133815.1 Limisphaerales bacterium
GGCGGGCAGGGGACTGCCCGCCTTACCTGCCGCACGGCGACTTTGAGGGGCTGGAAGCGGGTTTTTAGGCGAAAACGGCTCGTTTTGACGAAAAGGGGCGAAAATTGAACGGTTTTGGGTGCAAACCCA
>PKZR01000297.1:166-18908 GCA_003133815.1 Limisphaerales bacterium
GAATGTGCGGCGGCGGACCGGGTACCAACGGTTATTTCCCCGGTCGGGAATGCAGCCGTTGGGTTTGCATCATCAGCGGCTGGTTTTTGACCCCCGGAAGTCTCTGCGCGCCGACAGGAGCCAGTTGGTGACGGGTTTTGTCTCCATTTTCAATCTGCCCTGCGGACAGCAGAGCTGGCGGAAGTTGTTGCAGTATCCGCCGGGATTTTCCGCGCGATGGAAATCACAACGTCATGGTTGCCGATGCGATGCCACTGTTGAATCCAGTCCCAGTCCGGCGGCGGCGGGCTGGCATTGAAGCCGCAATCCCATACACTCGCGGTGGATATATGGTCGGCTGCCGGCTGCGCAATGCCGTCGCCGGTGGCCTTGGCGAACGCCTCGCGCAGGGTCCAGAAGCGGAGGAATTGTTTTTGATGTTCCTGCGGGGGGAAATTTTCAAGCTGCCGGAGCTGTGGTTCATCCAGGCACATCGCGGCCACGAATTCCATGTTCCATTCCGGGCGCAGCACTTCCACGTCCATGCCGATTTCCGATTCCGGCGACATCGCAATCCCAAAAATATTTTCCGCGCGCGACGTGCTGAACCCGCATCGCAGCGGGGAGGATTGCAGGAACTGCGGTTTGCCAAATTCGGCTTCCTCAAAGCTAAGCGACCGGGGCGGAGTGACGAGATGCCGCCCGAGCAGGTGGCGGCGGAGGGCGCGGCGGCGTAGGAACAACTGCCGGTGCCGTTCGGAACGCATTTTTTCGGCGCGCTGCAATTCATCGGCGGCGAGAAACGATGGGTCGCAATAGGAAATCACTTGCGGGTCGTCGAGGTCGCAGCACCAAGCCTGCACATCGGGCCAGCCGGTTTCGATCGGTTCAAAGATGTGGCGGTTCGCAAAAATCATTCGGCAAATTGTTCGTCACCCGGAGTTACGCAGTCCAAGACGCGGCGCATTGGAAAATGGTTTCGGCGAAAAGTGAAGCTAGGAATAATTTATTCGCGCGGACCGGTTGTGCCAAATTCAAATTGGATTTGTCGCTTCGCGCCGTGCCGGGATGCCGCTCCATTGGGTGCCGGCGGGCAAAGTTTCGCCTTTCATCAGCAGGGAGAGTTCGCCGAGCGTTGCGCCGGTTTCCATTTTGGTGTCGTAAAGGACGAGCGTGCCGGTGCCGACCTTGCAGCGCGGGGCGATGTCAATCTTGCCCATCTTCATCACGCGGTCCTCGAAGAGATGGGTTTGAATCGTGCAGTCGGCGTTGAGCGCGGCTTCGTGGCCGATGGTGGCGAGGTCGAATTCGCTGAAGTCTGTGGTGTCCATGTAGACGCGCCGGCCGATCTTCGCGCCGAGCAGCCGGAAATACCAGCAGACGAACGGCGTGCGCGTGAGCATCCCCACCAGCCACGCGTCAGCGAGATGTTCGTGCATGGCGTTGATGAGTTCGTTGCGCCAGACGAAGCTGCACCACAGCGGCCTTTCCCCGGCGCGATACCGGCCGACCAGAATCCATTTCATCAAGACGGTGAACGTGACGGCCACCATGCCGCAGGCCGCGTAGAGCAACGGCAGCAGGAGCAGCATCTGCCAGAGCGTGATGTTGTCTTCAATCAGGACCATCACGGAAAAGAGCAGGCTTGTCAGCACGACGAAGCCCGTGGATGGCAGGATGACGCGGATGAATTCCATGACCGCGCGCAGTACGCGGAGTTTTCGCGGTGGATGGAACGTCTGGTCTTCGCCGAACGCGGTGCTGGTCTGGCGTTGCGGCAGAAAAATGGCGGGCGAGCCCATCCAAGTGGTGTCGGCGCGTGTGGCGTCGGCGGCGTCGGCGGGAGGAACGGACAGGCAGCCAATGAGGCAGCTGTCGCCGATGACCGCTCCCGGCGGCAGCACGGCGCTGTTGCCGATGAACGAGCGCCTGCCGATGTGGTTGCCCGCGACGATCACATAACCATCGCGCACACGCTCCGCGCCCAACGACACGGCGTCGGCGATGAAGCCTTCCTCGGCGACGGACAACAGGTCGGGCGCAATGAACGAGGCGGTGGAGACTTCGACCCCCTTGCCGAGTTTCGCGCCGAGCAGCCGATACCACGGCGGCAGATAAATCGAGGCGTAGAGCGGGCCGAGAACGTCGAGGCTCAGGCGCAGAGTCTGGTCAACGAACCATTTCCGCAGGTAGAATAATCCGTGCAACGAATAACGTCCCGCCTTCACTCGGCCCAGCAGCAGCCATTTGACGGCGGCAATCTCCAGCGCGAGCAGCAGCACGAACGAAAAGGCGGTGAATGGCGACAGGAACAGATACCAGTAATAATCGTCCCAGTAGTTCAACTGGTTCATGGCGATGATGCCGGGAAGAATCGCCGCGACGACCAGCAGCGGAAAAATCAAAAGGCCAATCGTGTGCATGACGCCCATGGACAAGCGGCGTGATTTCGACGGACGTTCCACCGGGGAAATGTTTGGCGGACGCGCGGAAGGTTTCGCAGGCGAGCCGAGCCATGTTTCGTCCTGCGGAACTTTCCCGCCGCGCGGCAGCAGAGAAAGGTCTTCGAGCGCCGAATCGTCTTCCATCACCGTGTTTTCGCAAAGGACGGTGCGCGTGCCGATAAAGCAGCGCCTGCCAATTTTGACCGGGGCGATGATGAGCATTCCATTTTCTACCGTGCAGCCCAGCGCGCCGGAATCGGCGCCGATGCTGGTGTCGTCGCCAATGTCGAGCAGGTCGTAGATGGCGAAATCTTCCGTGCCGAGATAGACGTTGCGCCCGATCTTCGCGCCCATCAGCCGGTAATAGATGTTCAGCAGCGGCGTGCCGGTCATGTAGGCGAGGGGCACGGCGGATTCAATCGCAGTCACAAACCACCAGCGAAAATAATACGCGCCCCACAACGGATACGCGCCGGGACGATATCGCCCGATGACAATCCATTTCACGACGATCGACGTGAACAGCATCAGCGGATAGAGGATGATGAATACAGTTAGCGACGCGGGAATGGCCTGACTGTAATCGTAATCGTCCTCAATCATCCATGTGTAGGTCAGGAACGGCGCAAGCCATTGCAACGCGAAGAAACCGAGGATGGGAAAAAGAGCGACGAGCTGCGCGCAGCCGCAGAGAAAATGCCGCGACCATGGAATTGAATTGACCTTGGCGGAAACCGTCGGCGGTTCGGATTGAAACTTTTCCTCAAACTGCGCGGCCAGTCCTTCAAGGGTCGGATGCTGATAAACATCGAGCATCGAGAGCGACTGGAACGGGGCTTCCCTGCGCAATTCGGAAACCATCCGCGCCGCCAGCAGCGAATGACCGCCGAGGTCGAGGAAGAAATTGTCTCGCGCGGAAACCGGCATCGGGGCAAACAGCTTTTCCCACACGGCGGCGATTTGCTTTTCAGAATTCGTCCGTGGCTCAATGATTTCGGGCCGAGACTGCGCAGCACGGTTGCGCGGCGGTGGAAGATTGCGGCGGTCCACCTTGCCGCTCGAAAGCATGGGGAGTTCGTCAATTGTTTCAAACAGCGACGGCATCATGTAAGCCGGCAACCGGGCGCGCAGCCGGGCACGGATGGCAGGCTCGTCCGGCGGCACGTCGTCGCGCGGGACCAGATACGCGACAAGTTGGATTGCGCCGGGCGAATCTTCACGCAAGGTCACCGTTGCGGCTTGCACACCGTGACATTCCAGCAGCACGGATTCGATTTCCGAAAGCTCGACGCGGAAGCCGCGAATTTTCACCTGCGAATCGAGGCGCCCAAGAAACTCAATCTCGCCATCGGGAGTGAATCGAGCGAGGTCGCCGGTGCGGTAAAGCCGCGCGGTCGATTCGCCGTTTCGCGCCAGCGGGTTGGGAATAAACTTTTCCCTCGTCAATTCCTGCAGTCCGACGTAGCCGCGCGCGAGACCGATGCCGCCGAGGCATAATTCGCCAGCCTGCCCCTGCGCGACGGGGCGCAAGTGTTCGTCTAGGATTTCCGCGAAATAATTTGGCAGCGGCCGGCCGATGGTGACGGGTTTTTGTGGATGGCATTCTGCGTAGGTGGCGATGACGGTGGCCTCGGTCGGGCCGTAGGTGTTGACGACCCGTCGGCCCGGACGCCACCAGCGCTTCACCAAGTCCGGCGGGCATTGCTCGCCTCCGAGAATCAGCAGCCGCACGGATGTCACGTCTTCGTCCATCATCGAGAGCAGCGTCGGCACACACGAAAGCACCGTCACGCCCGCGTCGGTGAGCATCCGCGACAACGCCGCGCCGGCATGGACCATTTCGTCGTCGCCGACCACGAGCATCGCGCCCGCGTAAAACGCAAGCCAGATTTCCTCGACCGAGGCGTCGAACGCGATGGAGAATCCCTGATAGACGCGGTCTTCCGGCTGCACCTTGAATATTTCCCCTTCGCATCGCACGAGATGGCAGGCGCTGCGATGTTCGATCTGCACACCCTTCGGCTGGCCGGTCGAGCCGGAGGTGTAAATGATGTAACAAAGGTCTTCCGGCGTCGTGCCGGTTTCAGCGGAATTTAATCGTGTGACTTGTCGTGCCCTGATTTCAATCTCCTGTTCGTCGAGCGCGATTATTTCGCCTCGGTAGTTCGACGCCTTGGCCGCAAGCGAAGCGGTTGTCACCAATGCCCGTGCCTTGCAATCCGCGAGGACGAATCCGACGCGTTCCGCCGGAAATCCGGGGTCGAGCGGCACATACGCCGCGCCCGCTTTGAGGATTCCGAGCAATGCGATGCAAACAGCAGGCGAACGCGGCAGCAGCATCGCCACACAGTCGCCGCGTTTCACGCCCCGGCCGCGAAGATGGCGTGCGAGTTGGTTGGCGCGCTGTTCCACTTCCGAGTAGGACAGGCTCTCGCCGGCGCAAATCAGGGCGATGTTTTGGGGATGTGCTTCAGATTGCCGCTCGAACAGTTCATGCAAAAGGCCGGGGCGCATGAGTTCCGATGTCGCCTCATGCCCGCGAACCGTTTTGTGATTGGTGTTTGTCAATGGTCGGCGCAAATCACCCTGCAAAATCATTCAACGAGGTGAGCTTGTGGTTTGACAAGACGATGTCCAGACGGGAAAAGTTTCAACCGCGAGGCTGGATTAATCCACGACTGGCTTGGTTTCGGGATTCAATCTGCTTTGCGGCCAGAACGGTTTGCGGAATGCGTCGGTGAAATCGTAGCCGTTCTGAAAATCGTCGCGGCTGTCCTTGTCCGTCTTGGCGAGCAGGCTGATTTCCACCATGTTGAAAACGATGTCGCCGAAGTCGCGGCAGTTCATCAAGCCCCATTCCTCGAACACCGTCGCGGCCATCGGGCCGAACTGCTGGAGCGCGAACTGCCGGATTCCGTCGAGCAATTCCTGTCCGGTGATGTGGCGGATTGTCCCGCGATTTTCCTTGCCGATGAGCTTCTGCGTGAAGTCGAGCGACTCACGCACGAACGCGTAGGCGTCGCGCGAAAATCGCGGATCTTTCGCGAGGATTTGCTCCACCGCTTCGTCGAAATTGACTTCTTGCATTTTAAGGTTTGTCTGCTTGAACCGCCGCCGCTGATGGATGCACTGTTCTACAAGCCTTCACCGCCCAGCCTGTCAGCAACAATCCCAGAACGATGACGAGGAACAACTGTTCCTGTTTCGTGAGCCTGTTCACCGTCGTAATGTAGCTGCAAATAATATCGCGCGCAATAGGGTCATTTGTTAGGCTGCAACTGTTATATGGCAGCCATTGGCCGGTTCCAGAAGGGCGACGACATTTTCCACGCGAAGGTTGTGGACGGTGAACTGTTCCGTCTGCGTGGCGACGTTTTCGGCTCGCCGTCCTTCGACCGCAAGCCGACTCCGCGCAAGGGTGTGAAGACCCTGGTTCCCATAGTGCCTTCGAAAATCATCTGCGTCGGGTTGAATTATGCCGACCACGCGCGCGAAACCGGCAAGGAACTGCCGAAGGAACCGTTGATCTGGTTCAAGGCGACGACATCGCTGCTGCCCGATGGCGGCAAGATTGAACTTCCATTTCCGCAACATCGCACGGATTACGAGGCCGAGCTGTGCATCGTCATCGGGCGCAAGATCCGCAACGTTTCGCCCACGCAGGCGTCGCGCTACATCCTCGGTTACACTGTGTCGCAGGACATCAGCGACCGCACCATCCAGAAGGCCGACGGCCAGTGGGCGCGGGCGAAATCGTTCGACACCTTCACGCCGCTCGGCCCGTATGTGGAGACGAAAATTGATACTGCGGAATTGAACATTCAGCTTTTCCAGAACGGGCTGCTGCGGCAGAACTCCAACACGAGCCAGATGATTTTCAAGCCCGCCGCGCTCGTCAGCTTCATCTCCACGAACCTCACGCTGTTGCCCGGAGACGTGATCCTCACCGGCACGCCCAGCGGCATAGGCCCCATTCGGAGCGGTGATAAACTGGAAGTGCGGATTCAGGGGCTCTCACCGCTGGTCAACGGCGTGAAATAAATTTCAACCGCCAAAACGTAAGTCACCCAGCAAAAAATCTTCGTGTCTTGGTGTCTTTGTGGTTAAGCTTTCCGCCGCATGTATTGGACTAAAACATTGATTCCTACGCTCCGCGAGGCCCCAGCAGACGCGGAGATCATCTCCCATAAACTGCTGCTGCGCGCCGGCCTCATCCGCAAGCTCGCGGGCGGCGTCTATACTTTTCTCCCGCTGGGCCTGCGCGCTCTGCGCAAAGTCGAGCAGATCGTCCGCGAGGAAATGGACCGGGCAGCGGCCATTGAAATTTTGATGCCCGCGCTCCAGCCGCCGGAAATCTGGGAGGCGAGCGGCCGTGCGGAAACCGCCAGCAATGTGTTGTTCAAGGTCAAGGACAGCTCCGGCCGCCAATGGTTTTTGAGCCCCACCGCCGAGGAGGTCGTAACCACGCTGGCGGCGAACGAGATCAATTCCTACCGCCAGCTGCCGAAGAANNGACGAAGGCGCGATGGCCAGCTACAAGAAAATGTATGACGCCTACACGCGCATCTTCGCGCGCTGCGGCCTGAAGGCGTTTCCCGTCGAGGCCGACACCGGCGTCATCGGAGGAAATTATTCGCACGAATTCATGGTGCCCGCCGAGACCGGCGAAAATGAAGTGGCGTTCTGCGAGGCGTGCGGCTACGCGGCGAACNNGAGGCATTGAGCAAGGAACCTTACAAAATTGCGGCCAACCGGCAGATCAAGACGCTGATTTACATCGCCGACAGCAAGCCGATCATCATTTTGATCCGCGGCGATGACCAGTTGAACGAGACCAAGCTGTTGGCCAAGACCGGAGCGGTCGCCGCACGTCCCGCGACGCCGGAGGAAATCAAAATAGGAATGGGAGCGTTGCCTGGTAGTCTCGGTGCGGTCAATTTCCCGCCGACGAGCAAGTTTAAGCACCCGGATCCAGAAACCAATGAGGAGGTTTTGAAATTGCTTTTAGAAAGACGAAAGAACGCTGGATGGGATGACTGTAAAATTTTTGCCGACGAGCGTCTGCGCGGCGCGAATGACATGACCACCGGCGCGAACGAGGACGGTTTCCATTTCAAGAATGTTTCCATCGAGCGCGACATCAAGGTCACCGAGTGGTTTGATCTGCGCACCGTCAGCGCCGGCGAACCATGTGTGAAATGCGGCAAGCCGCTGAAAATTCGCCGCGCGATTGAAGTCGGCCACGTTTTCAAGCTCGGCACGAAATACAGCGAAAAGCTGAACGCGACGTTCCTCGACGTGGACGGCTCGCGCAAGCCGTCGGTGATGGGCTGCTACGGCATCGGCATCACGCGCACATTGCAGGCGATCATCGAGCAGGGGAACGACAAGGACGGCGTCATCTGGCCGTTGAGCGTCGCGCCTTATCAGGTTTGCATCACGCCGCTGGCCGTCGCGCCGGAGAGCCAGGCGATGCAGCTCGCGGAGAAATTTTACGCGGAACTGACGGGGCAGGGCGTGGACGTGATTCTCGACGACCGCGACGAACGGCCCGGTGTGAAGTTCAAGGACTCGGAACTGGTGGGTTTTCCAATCCGCATCGCGCTCGGCGAAAAATCGCTGGCGAAAGGCGAAGTGGAACTCAAGCCGCGCAATGGCGCATTGCAATCCGTCAAAACGGAAGCTGCAATCGAGGTCGTGATGAAGCTGATTGACGACGGCGCGGCGAAATAAAAAAGCAAGAGCGCTTCTTCTCTGCGGGGCTCATGGCCATGCACATGCACCTAGGCATTAAATTGCTGGCAATTGTTATGCACCTCCCCGAGTACCGTCATACACCGTTTGGATTCAGTCAATTCAAAGTGATTGAAACCAAAAAACCGTGCCAAGCGTCTCTCGTGGGCAACCATGAATATTTTCGGTGATAGACGGACTCCAACAGATCATCAAAAGCGAATCCGGTTTATAATCGGATTGTCTCTTATTGTCGTCGTATTGATCACCCTTTTGCTTTTATTGGTTTTGAACCGGCCGTGACCCGATTTGATAGTGGCTGGTTCCAAATGTATTTGCGGCCTGTATCCTTTCAACGAAAAAGCTTGTCAATGGAGTCAAAGGCGCGCTTTTTCCAGCCCTGCGTAAAATTATGACAGAGCGGCCGTGCTACTGGTATCTTTGCTGTCCAGGCAATCGCGGACGACCTTGGCGAGATCGTTGTGAGAATAGGGTTTTTGGAGAAAGCGCGCCTGCGAGCGCGTCATGAGTTCGGTGATGATTTCGTTGGAGGTATAGCCGCTGGTGAAAATGATTTTCAAGTCCGAACGGTCGGTCAGCAGCCTTTCGGCAAGGTCCACGCCGGAGACGCCTTCGGGCATCACCATGTCGGTGAGAACCAGTTGGATTTTGTCCATGTGCCGGTTCCAAACATCGAATGCTTCCTTGCCGGAGGATGCCTCAAGAATTTTGTAGCCGCATTCCGTAAGTATGTCCCGCGCCATTTCGCGCAAAACTTCCTCATCTTCCACGAGCAGGATGGTTTCAGTGCCGCCGGCAACGGGGTCTTCGGGCGCGGAGTCCATTATGGCGGGCGCAAAAGTGTCGGCGATGGCGGGGAATAAAACGTCGAAGGTCGAGCCCTTGCCATGTTCGCTGCTGACTTCCACCCAGCCCTCGTGTTGTTTGACGATTCCATAAACGGTGGCGAGGCCAAGGCCGGTGCCCTTGCCGACTTCCTTGGTGGTGAAAAACGGTTCAAAAATATGCCCCAACGTCGCCGCATCCATGCCGCAGCCGGTGTCGCTGACGCGCAAACGGACGAATTTGCCCACGCGCGACTGGGGATGAGTCTCAGCAAAATCGAAATCGATGGATATGGCCGCGAGGCTGATGGAGAGCAAGCCGCCGCGCGGCATGGCGTCGCGGGCGTTGATGGCGAGGTTCATCACGACCTGCTCGATCATGCCGGAGTCGCCCTGGACGAGCGGCAATTTGTCCGGCGGATGAAATTCGAGCGTGATGCTTTCGCCGATGAGTCGCTCGACCATCTTGCCCGTGATGCCGACGAGTTCGCGGAGGTCGAGCGGTTTGGGCTGCATCACATTTTTGCGGCTGAACATGAGCAGCTGGCGTGTGAGCCGTGCAGCGCGTTCGGCGGCAAAAAACACGGCCTGAATTGAATCCACGGCTTCGGAGGGCAGCGTCGGCTTGGCAAGCAGCAGGCTCGTGTGACCCTGGATGATTGTAAGCATGTTATTGAAATCATGGGCGACACCGGACGCGAGCTGGCCGATGGACTCCATTTTCTGCGACTGGCGCAACTGCTCCTCCAGGCTCAGCCGTTCTGTGATGTCCTCTGCGTAACCATGCACGACGCGGCCAGCCTGCATGGGATGAAACGACCACGAAAACGTGCGCCCCTGAATCTTTGTCTCCAGATGCAATTGGCTTTTGCCCGTGACAAGGCAGTCGCGGATGATTTCAGTGGATTTTTCCGGGAGTACCTCGCGGGGATGATTTTTTTCGATAGACAGCGCCAGCCCCTGCGCGGCGGCGTTGAAATAAATCATCGTCCCGTCCTCGGCGAATTCCATCGCCGCATTGGGATTCAATTGTGCGAATGCCGCCAGCTTTTCACGCTCCTTGATGCGCTGTTCCAGCGTAGCGGCCATGCGGTCGAATATTTTTGCAAGCTGGCCGAGCTCGTCATCTGATGCCGGCAGACCAGTGCGCGCGGCCAGGTCGCCGTCCGCGATTTTCTGCGCCGTTTCTGACAGCGCGTGGGCCTGTCGCCGAACAAAATATTCGCCGCCCATCCACGCCGCCGCCAGCGCGAGAAATCCCACCACGAACCCGCTCATCGGCAGGTCGTAGATATACATCACCAGCAACGCCGGCAATATGAGCAGCAGAACGCTGCCCACCAATTTCATTCTCACGGTGGAAAATTTCAAAAATTTTATCTTCATTGCCCGCTCTGAATTCTGTCGAACATAGCCTGAAATTGGCTGCTCGGAAAGTTAATTCAGATTTCCACCGCCAGGGCCGCTGCACGTCCCCTGGGCAGCTTTCCGAGGTGAAAGATGATGAAACCATGGAGAAACTGCCGTAGTTCGGCGTTCTGCGCCTCCGTCAATTTCAAATTCGCAACCGCCGGGAAATCCTTTTCCACAAGAACCGACGCGATTTTTTTTGTTCCTGCGGCGAGGCTTGTCTGCGCCCAATCCGGTTCCAGCCCAAGTTCGCGGAGCAGCTTTAATTCAAGCGAGAAAATGATGTGCCCCGGCTGTTTTTTTTCGCAAAGACGGTTGAGAAATTGTTGCAGCAGCTTGAAAATATCCGGCAGCGGCGTTTCTGTTTCCGTTGTCTGCTCGATGAACGCCGTTGCATAGGCCGCCATCTGCAATTTCAAAAAATCTTCCCGCAATGCGCCGTGCGTTTCGAGCAGGCCGGCCTCGTGCAAATTGTGCAAATCCGAACTACGGCTTCGTCTGAATGAAAAGTCCGCTAGGTAAAACAAATCGAGCTTGCCAAGAAACGGCGATTTATGCCGCCGCGCGCCCTTTGCAACCGTCGCAATACGCCCTAAATCCGGCGTGAGCCAGTGGACGATGAGGCTCGTTTCCGTGAGCGGCCGCGTCCGCAAAATGATTCCGCTCGTGGATTCGATCATTTTTCAACACACCCTCATTTTTGCCTGTGAGGATGAATTTGTTCCTGCGAAATTGCGCCGATGCTGATGATGTATTTGAAGCCGTCCGCCACGCTGATGTCGAGCTTGATGACCTGGTCCTCCGGCACAATGATCAAAAATCCGCCCGTCGGGATGGGCGTCGTGGGGATGAAAATGCAGACGCATTTCTTGCCGGTTTTCTGCTCCACTTCCTCCGCCTGCTCGCTCGTGATGAAACCGACAGAATAAATCCCCTCGCGCGGATATTCGACGAGAACGACGGTCTTGAAGGAGCTTTTTTTGCCGGATGTGAAGGCCCCGTCCACCTGCTTGATGGTGCCGTAAATTTTGTTCAGCACCGGCACGCGCAGCATCAGATTGTCGGCCCAGGCGATCAGCCGCTTGCCGATATAATACCGCGCCAGCACGCCGATGGCTGTCACGCTGCCGACTGCCACCAAAAATGCCAGCAGGCTCCAATGCCAGAACATCGCGCCAGAATCGCCGTTTTCATAAATCAGTTTCGGGTCGAGAAAATAAGGCAGAAAAAAGAGCAGCGTGTCCGTGAAGCTGGCGACGGTGCCGAAAAACCATTTGACCACGGCGAGCGTGATGACGCCGGGTAAAACAATCAGCAGTCCGGTCAGGAAACTGGCGCGCCATCGTGCAAAAATCGATTTTTTCACGCGCGCAGTTTAGGAGCGCCGCCGATTTGCGCGAGCGAAAACTTTTTTGACAACCGCCGCACCAGCCGGTTTTCCTCACTCTTCATCTTCCGACGCAACTGCGGTTTCAAATCGTCGTGGCCGATTAGATGCAAGACGCCGTGGACGATGTAGCGCACGACTTCCGACTGCCAGCTTGTCTGGAATTGCTTCGCCTGCAAAATGGCGTCGTCGATGCAGACGAACAGTTCGGCGTGGATTTCTAATTCTGCACTCCGCGTTTCCTGCTCCGCACTCGAATGGTCGAACGTGATGACATCCGTCGAGCCTGCGTGATTGAGAAACGTTTCGTTGACCAAAGCCATTTCGCGGGCGGCCACGAGGTTGATGCCAATCTCCGCGTCCGTGATTTTCAATTGTGCTAACAATTCGGCGACAATCAGCTTGAGTAGGCGGGAATTCACCCGCTTTGCCCGCTGGCGGCTGTCGATGACTATGTTCATTCCACTTTGGGTTTGCCGCGATGTTCCTCGTAAGCGCCGATGATCCGCTGCACGAGCGGATGACGGACGACGTCGCGCTTGGAAAACTCAATGACGGCGATTCCTTCGACATTTTTCAGCGCGCGATGCGCCTCGACCAAACCGGAGTTTTTGTGCGGCGGCAAATCCACCTGCGTCTCGTCGCCGGTGATGACGGCTTTCGAGCCGTGGCCGAGCCGCGTGAGAAACATCAGCATCTGTTCCGTCGTGGAATTTTGCGCCTCGTCCAAAATGATGAACGCATTGTTCAGCGTGCGTCCGCGCATGTAGGCCAGCGGCGCAACCTCAATTGTCGCGCGTTCCATGTGCTTGGCGATTTCCTCGGCGGGCAGCATGTCGTGCAGGGCGTCGTGCAGCGGACGGAGATACGGCGTGATTTTTTCAAAAAGATCACCCGGCAAAAATCCCAGCGCCTCGCCGGCCTCGACCGCCGGCCGCGTCAAAATGATCCGCGAAACTTTTCCCTCGCGCATCGCCGACAGCGCCGTTGCCACGGCGAGATAAGTTTTGCCAGTGCCCGCCGGGCCGATGCCGAATGTGATGTCGTGCTTGCGGATGGCGTCGAGATATTTCTTCTGCCCGACAGTTTTGGCGGTGACGCCAGATTTCTTTTCGTGGGTGTGGACGCGGTCGCTGACCAAATCTTTCAAGGTTTCCGCGCCTTCATGCTTCACGACATTGAGCGCATGTGTGAACTCGCGGTTTTTCACCGGCGACCCGGACTTCAACATGTTTTCCAGCGACGAAAAAAGTTGCTTGGCACGTTCGACTGCGCTCGCTTCGCCATCCAATTTTACCCAGCCGTCGCGCGACGTGGCCTTGACGCCAAGTTCCGCTTCCAGCGATTGCAGATTGCGCGGCTCGTGGTTGAAAAGCTGCTGCGCAAACCGCGCGTTCTCGTAATGAAGGGTTTCAGTTGCCACAAATCAAAAAATATTTAGCCACAGATGTTCACAGATGAAACACAGATTGGGATCAAAAGACCATCCGTTTATATTCCACCTTTTCACGGCCAAAGTTCATCAGATAACCCAGCTTTATGCCCGTGCCGCGAAGCTCGTTGAGCAATTGGGCTTCATGGGCGGATTGATAGGTTGCGTCGGTCTTTAATTCCACAATGATTTTTCCTTCGACCAGCAGATCAGCGGCATAGTCACCCACGATGACGCCTTTGAACTGAACTTGAATTTTCGGTTCCAATTCAACCTTCACACCGCGCGACTGCAATTCAACCTGTAGGGCGCGCTGATAAACCTTCTCCAGAAAACCAAAGCCTAGAATATTGTGAACCTCAAAAGCCGCACCGATGAGATTTTGCGTCACGGGCTGAAGCGAGAAATCTTTTTCCCCAGTCTTTATCTGTGTTTCATCTGTGCCCATCTGTGGCAAAAATTATTTCCCAAGTTCCGCCCGCAGTTTTGCCGCCACTTCAACCAGCGCCTGCGGCACGACGCCGGTGTTGGCGATGACCGGCATGAAGTTAGTGTCGCCGTTCCAGCGCGGCACGATGTGGATGTGCAGATGTTCCGCGATTCCCGCGCCCGCGACCTTGCCGAGATTGATGCCGATATTGAATCCATCCGGCTTCATCACGGTGGTGAGCGCGTTGACGCAACGCCGCACGAGCTTCCAGAGGTCGGCAGATTCCTCGTCCGTCAACCCGTTCAAATCCGGCACTTCCTTGTAAGGCACGACCATCAGGTGTCCGCCGTTGTAGGGATATTTGTTGAGCAATGCAAAACAGGTGCGGTCGCGCACGATGACGAGATTCGTCTCGTCGTCGGACGATTGCGCGATGCGCGTGAACAAGCCTTCCTTGAGTTCGGGCTTGGGCGACAAAATGTATTCGATGCGCCACGGCGCGTGGAGTGTGTCCATGAATCCAGTGTAGGAGTCGAGGTAACGAGACTCAAATTGATTTTGTAATTAGACTCCTTACGTCGTCTCCTACGAATTGTTGAACAAACTTAAAACCGCCGTCGCTGCCCGGTTTGCCGCGCCGGGTTCTCCGAGCGATGCAACAATGCCTGCGAGCTGCGATTTGATTTTTGTCCGGCGCGATTCGTCCTGCAACAATTCCAGCGCCGCGCGCGACAGATTTTCCGGCGTCGCGTCGTATTGGAGAAATTCCGGATAGACCACCTCGTCCGCCAGGATGTTCGGCATCGTCAGCCATTTCGAGGTCAGGATGCGGATGCCGATCTGGTAATTGAGCCACGACAAAATGTAGAGCGTCACCGTCGGCAGACCGAAGAACGCGCACTCCATCGTCACCGTGCCGGTCGAGGCGATGGCCACGTCCGCCTCCGCCAGCGCCTTCGGCAGATTGCCGATCTGGATTTCCAGATTTGGGAAGATTTCTTGAAGTCCGAAAAGAGATTCGATTTTTTTTGCAAATTTCAATTCCAAGGAAACAGTCTTTGCCAGACTTTCATCCGGCAAAACCATTTTCGCCTTCGCCGCCGGCAACTTTTCCTGGATCAATTTCAACGCGCCCAACATCGGCGGCAGATGCTTCTGCAATTCCCCCCTGCGGCTGCCGGGCAGCAGCAAAACTATCGGTGGATTTTTTACCCCAACTTCCATCTTCCGACTTCCATCTTCCATCGCGAAGCGATTGACCATCGGATGACCGACGAATACCACGCGCAACTGCGGCACGCGCTTGGCATACCAATCCTTCTCAAACGGAAAAATGCTCAGGAGCAAATCGTAGTCCGCCGCCAGCTTGTTCGCGCGCCACGGACGCGAACCCCACACCTGTGGCGAGACGAACTGCACGATCTTCGGATTCCACGCGCCGGGATGGTTGCGGACGTGTTCCTTGACCGCATGGCCGAAGCGCAGGTTGAACCCGCCGTAATCCACGCCGATGATGACATCCGGCTTGCGTTCGATGGCCAGCGCGAGCAACTGGTTGAACAGCCGCCGGAACTTGAAAACATTTTTCAGGATGTCCGTGATGCCCGTGACGGCGTTCTGCGTCAGGTCAAACGCCAGCTCCATTCCGGCGGCGGACATCTTGGGGCCGCCCGCGCCGAAGAACGTCGCGTCCGGCGATTGCGCACGCAGCGCGGCGACCAGTTCCGCCGCGAGCAAATCCCCGCTCGCCTCACCGGCGATGAGCATGAAGGTTTTTGGTTTCATTCCTGATCTTTGTAGGAGACGACGTGAGGAGTCTCTATCTTAATTTTTGTTTTCATCCAATCGGTGGCCGCTTGATGTTGCCTTCATCGGGCTGGCGCAGTTTGGCGAAGATTCTCCAAAATTTCGACCAATAATCATCATCCAGCGGGTTCAATTTCGGATAGCTGGGAATGACGCAGCCGGTGAACGGCCATGCTTTTTTTCGTCAATCAATTCCGCCCGCACCGGATTTGCCGCGATGTAATGGCAGACTTTTGAAAAGGCATTGCGTTTTCGTTGTTCCGCCCGCAAAACTTCATCCTGCGGCTGCGGTTGGAACTTCGCGGGCGAAAGCTCCGGCTCAAGATGCGTTCGCAGAAATGCCATGCCGTTGACCTGGTCCGAATCCAGCCGCAATCCCATCCAGACCAGATGCAAATGATCTGGCATCAGGCAGTAAATCGGACAAGCCAGGCCTTCGCGGGCTGCGGCGTGGAGCATCAGTTTCTGGAACTGTTGGTGGAACACAGGCGTCAACCAGCCTTGGGCGCGGTTGAAAATTGTCAATGTCCAGAAAACGACGGCGTCACCTTGATAATATTCACGGGGCAAACGCGGCAGGGAGAACGCCCGGTTTAGCGGATCGCGAGGCGACTTGACTGGGCGTTGAAAACTCATGGCTGGAAAGTTAGAAACTCCTCACGTCGTTTCCTACAACTATTTTTCCGTAGGAGACGACGTGAGGAGTCTCAAATTGAATTTCACGGTCATCGGTAAAGTTAGAGACTCGTCACCTCGTCTCCTACCAGGGGTTGACGCCGCGAGCAAATCCTCGCTCGCCTCGCCGGCGATGAGCATGAAGGTTTTCGGTTTCAACGGCGTTATTTTGCCACAGAGCCACGGAGACGCGGAGCAAATTCTATCATCGGCCTGATGCCGAAACCTGCCGGCCCTTGCGGGCCTGTCTTACCGGCTGGCCAGAAGGCTTGCTGGCCTCCATATCAACCTCTTTCAGGCGGTGAGAATGCCTTTTTGCTGGGTTTTTGACGTTTCAGCCCATTTCCGAAGCCCTTCTCGGTGAGGGAAACTCCCTTCTCGGTCGTGGAGAAGCCCTTCTCGATGACTGAGAAGCCCTTGTCAGGCGTGAGAAGCCCTTCTCGAGGAGGGAGAAGCCCTTGTCGGGCGTGGAGAAGCCCTTCTCGATGACCGAGAAGCCCTTGTCAGGCGTGAGAAGCCCTTCTCGACGACCGAGAAGCCCTTGTCAGGGACGGAGAAGCCCTTCTCGACGAGGGAGAAGAGAGTTTCGACGAGGGAGAAGGGAGTCTCAAACGGTCAAAAAGGCCGTTCGGAATGTCCGAAACCAGCCTCACCACCGGAGAAAACCTTCCCACCTTGTCCGAAACCTTGGCCAGTCATGGAGAAAACCTTCCCGACGGGTGAGCAGGGAGTCTCACTGACCGAGAAAACGGGGTCAGGAGGTCAAAAAGCCGGGTTGCCGGGCGGGGAAACGGTGTTTCCGGCGGGGAAAACCGGCTGGCCAGCCGAGCGGGATGTGCCAACTGACCGGCCGCATTGCGGATTGAGATGCAAAGGTGCGGAGTTGGTGTGGGATAAGTTGCCACATTTCAGCCACGGAGTGGCGCGAGATAGTAGCCCACGGTGAAACCGTGGGAACGTATTGGCAAAATAGTTCAAGCCCCGGATGGGGCGGAAGAAATGGAATTTTGAATCGTGGTTTTCTTTCGCTCCTGCCGGAGCTTTGGAATATGCGGGCGAACAAACCCATAGCTTGCGCTATGGGCTACTGCCGTGCGCTGCTCCGCAGCTAAATCACCGCTCGCCTCACCGGTGATGAACAGAAAAGTTCATGGAATCAATTTATCAAGTGAACGGCATTTTCCGCCGCGATGAATCATGGCGTGGCAGTTCGCACAAACGATGGCGAGGTCAGCGAGCTTTGTTTGGCTGGGTTTGGTTCGGTCGGCGAGCGGTTTGAGATGGTGAACCTGTGCGTAGTCCCGGCCAAGCTCGCCATAAACAGCTTCAAAATCAAAACAGCATTTTGCCACATCGCATTTCAATTTGCCGCTACCAAGCTTCCTGGCTTCAGCAACTTTGGCGTCGCGAAGTGACTGCTCGCGCTTACGGTGTCTGACGAGCGCCAATTTTTCCGCACCTTCCATCGCCGACAATTCCGCGTCGATTGTTACAACCGACATGGAAGTTTTGCCGACGTGCGCCGCCCATTTTTCTTCCAGTTCAGTTGCTATTTCATCTGGAATCCGAATGCCAGATGATTGCGGCGTCCAATTGAAATCAGCCAGCCTTCCTTTTTTGAGTTCTTGCATTCCAAGTGGAGTATCAACTGGCGGATTTAGCAATCGTTCCCACTCTCCATCTACGCCAAGACATTCTTTTCCGGCAGCAGCTTTGTCACCGTCCCAATGTAATCGCAAATGGGGAGCGGTTGTCACCCATCCAGAACCGATAATTCCTTTTGGCTCTTTTGAAACTTGCATTAAAAAAAATCGGTCGCCGGGCTGGATGCTTTTCGTGTTGCCGCAACTCCAACTAGCAATAATACCTTTGCCAGCCAAAGTTTCCGCACTTCTTTCAGCAAGGTCTTCCCAAGGCCAACGATTCGGATTCCAAGTCAATAAATAGGTTTTTATTCTTTGCGTTAAGTTGTCTGACGACCAGCCCATTTGCTTTATTGCTTCAACTAGGTTTGGGCGCATTGTCCAAATCCAGCCATTGTTCTTATGTGCGACTGAAAGCGCCTCAAACCATTGGTTAGATGGTGGTTCTGCTACATTCAAAACTTTACAGACCAAATGAGCCGTTGCTCCATAATGTTGATTGCCTTGGATGAAATGCCGATAACCTAATTGTCGTGCAAGTCGGGCGGCGGTGATTTCATGTCGAGGTGACTGAAATTGAAGAACCAAAATCTCGCGAGACCAATCTGGTAAAGATTTTAAAGCCGTTTTATAATCTTCTGCCGATATAGAATCATAATTTGGCATATTTGTTTCTCTGCGTATATCGGCTATTTCAATTGCTGCACCTGTCTTGTGATTTCAAACGCCAAGTCCAGCGCGGCTTTGGCAGATTCGCCGGTGACGAGCGGCGTCTTTTTGTCGCGCACACATTCCACAAAGCTTTGCAGCTCCAGTTTCAACGGCTCGGACTTCTCAATGGGCGCAGGTTCGCGCAGAATTTTTTTATCTGCGAACTCGCTGACAATGCTTGCCCCCGGTGCCACGGCGGAAGCCGCGGCGAGGCGGCTGATGTGGCCTTCCTGCAACCGGAAGTCGG
>PKZR01000240.1 GCA_003133815.1 Limisphaerales bacterium
GATGGGTGCAATGTTGTTCCAGAAAGCTGCGGTGGTTTGCAATTCTGCAAATGTGGATGGAATTTCATTGGCTTTAATTTAATTCCACTTATTGTTGTCCCCGCGACAAGATGGACGAAACTGTAAAAATCGAATACGAGTTCAAGCTCAAAAGCGGGAAAACAAAGAATTTTTCCGTGCGGCTGCAAAAGCATTCCATGCAGTTCGTATCCGAGCAGACGACGACGGTGCGGCCGTGGACAAAATTGACGCATCACCAGTGCCCGAACTGCCCGCTCAAGCCGGAGACGAATTACAACTGCCCCATCGCGGCGAACCTCGTGGACGTGATCGAGTCGTTCAAGGATTCGTTGTCCATCGAGGAGGCGGAGATCACCATTCGCAGCGAGTCGCGCGAATATCACAAACGTTCCACGGTGCAATACGGCATCGGCTCGATGATGGGGATTTACATGGTGACGAGCGGCTGCCCGATCATGGACAAGCTGCGCCCGATGGTTTTCACGCATCTGCCGTTTTCATCGCTGGAGGAAACGTTGTTCCGGGCGATCTCGATGTATCTGCTCGCGCAGTATTTCCGCCAGCAGGAAGGGAAGACGCCGGATTGGAAGCTGGAAGATTTTACGAAAATCTACGAGGAAATTGCGACGGTCAACCAAAGTTTCACCAAGCGCCTGTTGAGCATCAATCCCGCCGACGCCAGTCTCAACGCGCTGGTCGGATTGGATTGCTTCGCCTCCATCGCCGCGTTTTCCACCGTGGAGGATAATCTCAAGGAGTTTGAAACATTGTTCGAGGCCTACCTGCAACCGGGCGACACGCTGCGCCTGACGCGTCCTAATAAAGAGCAGGTTTAACCCGGCGAACTTTTTAGCAGAAGGTTAAAGCTTCAAGAATCTGCCGATCAGCCGTCCGATTTCTTCCAGTTCGCGAGTTTCTTCCGGCGTGTATTCGTGCTGGCGGATTGTTCCGATTCCAATTGTCCCCGCAATTTTATCGCCGTCGCGCAACGGCACGCACAATGCGCCGCCGACGCCGGTCTGCTTCGCGCCCGGCTTTGCCACGCCGCTGGAGTCCGTCTGCAAATTGCAAATCGTGACCGGCTTGTTTTGCGCGACGACCTGTCCGGCGATTCCTTTTCCGACGGGAATTGTTTTGACGACTTCGAGGATTTGCGGCGGCAGGGCGACCTGCGCCGCGAGATAAAGCAGTTGATTATCGCCGTCGAGCCGGTGGATCGTGCCGGTTTCGGAATTAAATTTTGCGAGCACGACATGAAGAATCTGCTCCAAAACCGTTTCGCGGTTCGGGTCATTCTTCAACAAGCTTTCAATTTGTTCGTGCAATTCATCCATGATCAGCCTTTGGGTTTTTGTGCGGCGATGGCGCAAACGCTTCCCGTTGATGGAATCATCGCGAAGCAGATTTTCGCGGCGAGCCGTTTGATTTTTCTTGAAAGCGGCAGGCGCGGATGGTTTTGAAACGTCAGCAGATGCGTTTTTGACACGACGGACAGGTTTTGCGTGCGAAGCAGATAATCCATTTCCGGCAAAACGTATTCGCGCCAGTGAAATCCCAAAAACCTGCCGTTTTCAAAGTAGTCGTAATACTGGTTGTAGCCTTCGACCTGCGTGCCGATGCTTTTTCCGCAAAGCAGTTTCACCCGGTTTTCCAGCTCGGCCATGTTTGGCACGGTGATGAAAACTTTGCCGCCGGGTTTCAGGATGCGGCGCAGGTCGCGGATGAACCCGACGGGATTGAAATTGAAATGCTCCATCGTTTCCCAGCAGGAAATGGCGTCAAACTGCTCGTCGTCAAAAGGCAGCCGGTGTTTTTCTGCGGATGGCGAGCCGAAATTTTCAAAGAGGTCGCAGATCGTGAATTCGATTCCNNTTGCCCTGATTTTTCAGCGCGAACGGCGTGTAGCTGAAGAACGGGCCGATTTCCAGAATCTTTTTTCCGCGCAAACTCCAGATGTCGAAATGCGAGGCCGTCTGCCAGAGCCGGTTGCGATGCTGCAAGAAATATGCGTGCAAACCATCTTCCACTTTGGCTTTATGTGCAAGGTCGTTCGCAAAACTTTTGTATCCGGACAAAGTCATGCGCGTTCTTCTCCGCGATAATGCAGCACCTTCACTTTTTCGAGCGTGACAAGGCCGCCGCCCATCATTTTGTCCAGAGTTGGCAGGAAGGAATTTATTTTTTCTTCGCCGTCCACGATTTCAATGACGAGCGGCAAATCCATCGAGAGCCGGAGGATTTTCGCCGTGTGCAGTCGGCTCGCTTTGCCGAAGCCCATCGGTCCGCGCAGAACCGTC
This sequence comes from Limisphaerales bacterium, assembly GCA_003133815.1. Taxonomy (GTDB): domain Bacteria; phylum Verrucomicrobiota; class Verrucomicrobiia; order Limisphaerales; family UBA11358; genus UBA11358. The sequence continues at coordinate 2,319 of PKZR01000240.1, forward strand.
GCGCCCGCGAGATGAGCCTCGCGCGCGGCGAGGACGATGGCTTCGTAAAGCGGCTTGTGTTCCCAGCGGTCGCTTTCGCCGAGAAAAATTCGGAGCAGGACGGCTTCTGTTGGAATTTGCATAAATTTTTGTTAAAGCGTTATATGGTTGAATCGTGGATCGTCATTTTATTTTGCCGAACCAAAAAATGAGCCAAGCAAGTAGCCAAGCCACACGGCAATCATGCAAAGAATCACTGACAAAATAACATTCCCGCCGGCGTAAAGCCATTGACGTTCTTGCAGGAGTTGCAACGTTCGGAAGCTGAATGAAGAAAAGGTGGTGTAGCCGCCGCAGATGCCATACATCAGAAATTGCGTGGCAAATATGCGCGTTTGCGAATCCATCCGGCCTTCGGGAATGGCCAGCGCTCCGATGATGCCGATGAGGAAGGAGCCGGTGACGTTGACGGTGAGCGTGCCCCACGGAAACGCTTTGCCGAATTCCGCAGAGATAAGACCGTCGAGCCAGTAGCGGCCCACGCTGCCGAGCGCGCCGCCGATTGCCACCCATAAATATGCGAGCATAAAACCTTGCATGGATTTTGTCCCCGGCGGCCAACCGGCGCAACCGAAAACCGATCTTCAATGCGCCGCTGCCAGACCTTCTTTGATTTCCACGGGTTTGGATTCGACCTGAACGGTGGCGGGTGTAAGCCCGTCGCGCGTCGCCGTGAGGGTGATGGTGCCGGGCTTCAAGGTCGAGCGGATGGCGACGCGGTTGATGCCGCATTCGGTGTTGAGGTAAAGATTGTTGANNGGCCCTGCGCGTCCACCACTTCCACGTCGAAGAACGCCACGTCCGAGCCGTCGGCCTGCAAGCCGACCGGACCAACGTGCGGCGTCAATTTCAAGGCATTCGCTTCGCCCGCAGTTTCAATTTCATCCTGCGCCACGATTTTGCCGCCGGCTTTTGCGACGGCGGAGATTTTGCCGGTTTGAAACTGGATGTTCGTGAAGGCGAAAATGTAGCCGTTCGTCGGCGATGTCACGACACCCTGGGATTTTTCGTTCACGAACAACTCCACGGAATCGCAGTGGTTCGCGGCGACATAAACGGTCTTGACGGTGTTCGTAGGATAAGTCCAGTGGCCGATGATGTGGATGTCCGGCGCTTCATTTTGCATCACGCGATAGACGTAATAGGCTTCCTTGGGCAGACGCACGGAATCCACCTTGCCACTCACACGTGCCACTTCGCTGCTGTCCTGCCGGCCGTCGGCGTTCGAGTCGGACCAGTAAATCGAGGCGTAGCCGGACCATTTCGCGTGTGCCGGATTTTGGTTGGTGATGATGTTCATCAAATAATCGTTGTAACGTCCCGCAGCCGCGATGCAGAAAGTTTCAGAGTTCCAGCTGTATTGGTCGTTCGGCCCCTTCTTGAAGCCAAAATGCGGCGGCGAATGGTCGTCCCAGAAACGGCGAGAGGCCTCGTCGCGAAAATCCTCCGTCTCGATGAGCGGCGCCTTGTCGCGGCGGTCCACGCTGTAGCCGCGAAAAATGTCTCCCGGGGCTTTGATCTCGTCCGTGTGCCGGTCCTGCCCGATCATCACGCCGTAGTATTCCGCGAAGGGCGTGACGGCATTGTTCAGCGCCGCCGTGTCGTTGTCGCGCGTGCCCGCAACACGACCGCCGTTTGGATCCCATTTCTTGCGCAAATCCACGATTTGCTGCATGTGATTCGTGGTGACGACGGTATTGCCCGCCTCCCAGAACAAAATGCTTGGGTCGTTGCGGAAATAAATCATCGAATCGCGCATGACTTCGGCCCGTTGTTCCCACTGGCGTGCGGCAGCCTCCGGCGACAGGCGGTTGTCTAGGGCTGGGTCGCCCTCCTTGTCACCCGCCGGACAGACGATCACAATGCCCGTCTTGTCACAGGCGCGCACATCCACGGCCTGCGGCGAGATGTGCATCCAGCGGATGTAATTCGCATGCGTGCTGCGGACGAGCGCCGCGTTATAATCGTGCATCCAGTCAGGATACGCCTCACCCAGCCCCGCCCACTCGTCCGACGAGCGCTGCGAATATCCGGTGAGCCAGACAAATTTGTCATTTAGATAAACACCTCCGGTTCCCGCACCGCCCTTGAACTCCGCCTTACGAAAACCGGTTTTGATTCTCTGTACATCCACAACCTTGTCGTTGACGGTGAGAATTGTATAAACACCGTAAAGGTTCGGCGTCTCGTCGCTCCAAAATTTCGCGTCCGCCAATTTGCTTTTCGCCGTGAAGGTTTCCGTCTCGCCGCTGACCAAATCCGAGGCATCGCTCGAAAATTTTATAGCGACGTTTCCGTCCGCATCCACAACGACCGCCGACATTGTGATGGAAGCCTGGGCACCGGATTCGTTCTTCACCTGTGTCTCGATGTTTACATCGCAGGTTTTGTCCTTGTTGGAAAAATTTGAAGGGTAAATGTAGGTGCCTGTCGTTTTGAGGTTTTCATAAAGCGGCAATGTCTGATAAATCTTGCCGGTCAGGTGCAGCACGATGTCGTGGTTCAGCCCGCCGTAATTTGGATTAAACGCGCGGCCCATCCACTCATAGCCCACACCGGTCGCCTCCTCCTGGTAATCGTTGCTGTTGTCGACCTTCACGGCGATGACATTATCCGTGTCGCCGAAATTTACAAAATCTGTCAAATCAAGGCCGCATGCCGTAACGCCATTTTCAAACCGCCCGACAAGCTTTCCGTTGACCCAAAAACGTCCCGCCTGTTTCAAGCCCTCAAATTCCAGGAACACTTTTCCGTCCTTGGTACTGGCTGGAAGCTTGAAATGCTTGCGATACCAGGTGATGCCAGTCCACGCCCTCCGGTCGCCGCCGCTGTGGCTGATGAAATCGGTGTAGGAATCCACGTCATTGTAGGTGTGCGGCGCGCTGACGTCCACCCACTTCGAGTCGTCGAAGGTGGCCTGTTCCGCGCCTGCGACGTTTTCGCGTATGAATTTCCAGCCGGAATTGAAGTTATAATCCATGTGCGGCGAAGCCGGCGGCGCATAGGGAATTCCAACCGCAACCAATGGCGCGGCCAGTGAAGTCATGGCAACAAACAAAAAGAAAATCCTTTTCATCCAGGAAAGTTTTATTGCAGCCATGCAATCTTCAAAACTTTGGTCATCCAGTCACTCCGCGGATTTTGAGCGTAATGGCGCTGGCGCACGGGGGGTCGGCGGGAAGTTGGACATTGAGGGCATTTTCGTCCTGTGTCCACTTGAGTCCCCACCAGTGGCCAAGCATGGAGACGTGTTCGACTTTGCGGCCGTCCAACAGGGGAGAACCGGCCGCGAGGCTTTTGATCACCGCGTTGCGCGATTCGGGCCAGACCATGATGAAGGCGTAAAGCGTGTCGCCTTTCTTTGTGAAACGCACGTCCTCGGAAGTGTAAGCACGAAAATCGCTCGCGCCGCCAAACCGGCTGCGCGGGCCGGGCTTGGACACAGATGGACCTTCGCCATAAACCTTCCACGGGCGCGTGGAATAAATTCCTTCGCTGTTAACATCCATCCATGCGGTAAGTTCGGCAAGAAACTTGAGTTCGTCCGCGTCGGGAACGCCGTTGCCGGGCAGCGGGATGCTCAACTGGAGATTTCCATTTTTGCTGACGATGTCCACGAGCATCTGGGTGACCTGTTTGGACGTCTTGTATTTGTGCTGGTCGAAGAGGCTGCGCTGGTAATGCCAGTTGCCGATGCACGTGTCCGTCTGCCACGGCAGTTCCTCAATTCCGTCCTGCACGCCGCGTTCGCGGTCCAGCACCAGCGAGCGACGCTGATCGGCGCTCAATCCCTTGGTCGTCATCACCGCCTGCAGACTCCCGTTTGTGATGATGCTGTGGTTGTAGAGGTAGGCGGCGATGCGCAGGCCGATGTCGGTTGAAGGATAAATGGGGAGAATTGAATCATCGAAATACAGCAGGTCGGGATTGTATTTGTTAATTACATCAATCACGCGGTTAAAATATTTGTCAACGAACGGTTTTGCCAGCGGCGGATTCTCACTCTGCGCCCAGCTGTATTTGCCGATCGTATGATACTGCGCGTAAAGGTCCTGCGGGTCGAGTCCCTCCCACCAAAGCCCCTTGCCGTCTTCCTTGGTCATCAACCCGTCGTAAGGCACGCCGGCCAGCGGACCGCTCGGGTCGGAACCTTGCGCGGCCTGATACCAGCTCCACGCTCGGTCGCCGTGGCTTGTCACGGCCAAGCGCAGGCCGGCATCTCGAACCGCCTTGGCCCAGCCTCCGACCATGTCCTTCTTCGGTCCGATGGCGACGCTGTTCCAAGGCTGATACGTCGAGTCGAAATTGTCGAAGTTGTCATGATGATGCGCGAGAGCCGCGAAATATTTCGCACCGGCTTTCTTGTAAAGATGAATGAGGTGCTTGGGATCCCAGTCCTCGGCTCTCCACTGATGGATGACATCCTTGAAACCCATCTTGGAGGGGTGGCCGTAATGCTCGCATTGGAATTTATAGTCCGCGCTGCCGAACTGATACATTTTTTGGGCATACCAGTCGCCCATCTCCGGCTGGCATTGCGGACCCCAGTGCGCCCAGATGCCGAACTTTGCATCGCGGAACCATTCGGGCACCTGATAATTGCTGCCGAGCGATTCCCACGTCGGCTGAAAGGGACCGTCGGCGACGCCAAATCCCGGCGGCGGAATAATCGGGGTCGGTGCCGGCGGCAGGACAACAGTAGGAGCGGCAGATGTCACGGGGGCTGTCGAAGCGCCGGCCGCCAGTGCATTCGGGTCAGGCGCATTGGTATCGGCGCCGAACGACGGCAGCATCGGCAAAGTTGCGGCGGCTCCGGTGAACAGCGCGGATTTCTTGATGAAGTTGCGGCGTGTGACTTGGTTTTTCATAGGATGAGAGTGAAGTTAATTATTTTCTGGCAGACTTCCAGCTTTTTATTGCCGGCGTCGTGGTCCGGGGCAAATTATTTCTGGAGCACAAAATCAGGCGGGCGGCTTCGATGAAGGCAAATGTTTGGCCACAGATGAACGCAGATTGACCGCGAAGGGTCGCTGTCCTAACCTCCGCGCATGGCCAAAAAGATTTCCGGCGTGAAAACTTCCACCGAGGTAGGGATGGGCGCGCTGCGCCGTCCGCTGTCCGGCGTTTTCCGGCCAGGTTCCGCTGGCTAATAAGGGTAATAATATACATGACACACAAAAGACTTGTTGACGCCTAAAGCAGTCTCCGTCATTATCGCTTAAAACCAAAAGCGATGCCCGCTGAATTTTTCCCAAAAATTAAACAGGATTTTAGCACTTACGAAAAATTTCGTAAGCGTAAAAAACCAGCCAAAGGTCATACGCTCGCAATTGATCCAGAAAAGCCAAGGAACGGGAAAAAGACAGCCTCGCGATGTGTTGGCGAATTACAAATTGAGGCGTCCCTTCCAAGTGGAGATTGTAAAATTCACGCCCGCGTTTCAATTGCCGATAACAAAAATTACACTGCCAGAATTTTTGCTGACTATTTTGGAGAAGCTCCGTGTTTGCGGTTTTGTTCTACAGGCAGGCCGCACATAAATCGAGAGCGAGGGAAGGGGTTGCCTGACAGGGTTGTGCCAACTCCACACTTTCACAAGGTTGACAAGCGTGGTATTATGGAAGCGTATCAGAAAGATACGCTTCTCAAAAATGTGAAGCAAATTGAAGATGTAGCATCTGGAATCAATCTTTTCTGCCAGGAATCGAATGTGGTTTCCCCAGATGACGCATCTGTCGTGGTTAAATTAAACACCGGAGAACTGGGTTTGTCAATAGACGATCCATTTCAAAACGTAAGGTTTTTGCCATGACTAAAATAAATTGCCATATCACGGAAGCCATCCAAAAGGATTTCAGTTCGCTTTGGAAGTGCAAGCATCGCGGGAATACGGTGGAAATCTCCACACCATATTTACTCCCTGATTCAACCTTGTTCACCTTGTTCATCACTGAACAAAAGAAAAAAATTATCATCCATGACGGCGGAAGCATTTCTCAAATTGTTTCTGAATACTGCCCATTTCCAGACGATGAAATTAAATTTTCATTGGACGGGTTTGCGGCACAACATGAAATCAAGCAAACCATCGGCGCCGAAAAAGAGAAAATCTTTTACAGAGTTTGCGAAAAGAAGAAATTGATCAGCTCTGCCGCATTTGATCTTGCATCATTTGCAATGACGGCGACAAACGCTCTTGTTGCGGCCAGTTATGAGGAGCCTGATGTCAAGCAGGACGATAGATTTCAACGGAGCGCAGACAGTTTCATCAAAGCCGCGCTTCCTGTCGGATTAAAATATAAGCCACGGCATGAAATTAAAGAGGTTCCCGGCGTCAAGTTCAGCGGGGTTATTGAACGATCAAACAAAATATGGATTGTGTCTTACATTACTGGGTCTGATCTGCACAGATTCAAAGGCAGTATTGCGGTTACAATTATGAATTTTGGGCACGTTTGGGATTGCAGTCTGGCGAAAAACAATGGTGTCGGAGCCACAATTCCAATTGTAAATACTGAAGCCTCCGGTTATCAGCCTAGAAAATTGGGATGGCAAACCGATATGCTTAAAGCGTCGGCGCACGGAGCATATCTTCCGTGGTCAGGCCGAAATGATTTCGCTGGACTGCTAAACAAATCAACCAGCCTTTGATTTTTTCCTGTCGTCGCTCTGTTTGCGGACTGCTTTTGCGCGCCGGTCAATTTCAGATTTTGGAACTGACATGATGCGGCGCGTGAGTGCTTCAAACTTTTGAAACGGTGTTGGCTCTGCCGGTTGTGCTTCCATGAAGCGACCATGCCACACAATCGCCGTTTAGTAAATGCCATTATTTTTTCCGCTTGCCACGCCGTTGCCGCTCATGCGGGAAGTTCGGCTGCCTGCGCGGTCTTGCCAATCAATTGCGCGTAGGTCAGCCGCTTGCCGATGATGCCTGAAATTACTTTTGTGAAACGACTTTGATCTGTGCCTTCGCGTTCGTTGAAACGAAACGCCTGCTCGTCCAGATAACGGAAAAGATGAAACGGCTCGACGCTGACGTAAGTTCCCTTGAAACAGCGTTTCAATAAGCACCAGAAATTCTCCAAACCGTTCGTGTGGACGTTCCCGCGCACATATTCCCTTGCATGGTCAATCGCTTCGTGAACGAAATCTTTGTTCAATCCGTTGTATGACGGAAGCGCGTCAGTGAAAATATGCGAGCCGGGTGCGACGTGCTGACGGATTTCAGATTGAAGGATGCCACGGCGTGCGTGCGTAACGTGTTTCAATTTCACCTTGCTCGCTTTGTCCAATTTATTTCTTTCCAAAAGCCCCATGACAATCGCCTTGCCGACGCCGCCCGTGCCACGCCCGCGTTTGCGTTTTTTGTCGGCGTGCATATTGCGAACCTTACCGCCGATATAGGTTTCATCGGCTTCAATTTCGCCGGACAATTTTTCAATCGTGCCGTTTTGCATGGCGAGGCGAATGCGCTGCAGCATAAACCAGCCGGTCTTTTGTGTGACGCCCAAAGCGCGGCCAATTTCATAGGAGCTAACGCTGTTCTTCGCGTTGGCAATTAGCCAGAACGCACAAATCCACTTATCAAACGAGATTGCGCTATCTTCTAAAATTGTGCCGACACGAATTGTGAACTGTTTTTTTGTTTCGCATTTTTTGCACGTCCAAAGTTTGCGCGTGGAAATAAAACTCACTTCATCGCAGCCGCAACGCGGGCAGGAAACTTTTCCGTCCGGCCAGCGCACGGATTTCATGTATTCAAATGCGCGCTCGCCGTCCGCGAAGTATTTAATTGCTTCGTGAAGCGTTTCAGGAAATTTCAGTTCGTCTTTCATGAGGATAATCTAACAGAAATTCCTTGTGAGTCAAGTATATTATTACCCTAATAAGGGCACTGCGCCAGCGGGGGACGCCGCAGCGCTGTGGAGTTGTCAAGACATCGGTAACAGGTGGCCGTTGATTTCGCTGACTGGATAAATGAAGGGCAAGGTGGTGCGGGCGGTGAGGTTGAGTTCCCGAAAATACATGTTGCGGAAGCGCACTAAGATTTGTTGGCCGATGACTTCCAGTGCGACTTCTTGGTGGACCAAGGCTTCACAGACAAAATAACGGTGCCCCGCCACCCGCACCGTCCCGGCGGCATCCACCCAGCACACGGTCAAGCCGGGCGGATAAACCCACGGGGCGACTTCCGCGCGATAGCGGCGCTCACTGGGCTGGTAACGCTCCGCAGGGCGTTGCATGGCCAGCGCTTCGTGCGGGCGCACTTGATTGTAGCGGTCCACAAAAGCATCATAACGCGGCTGCCATTGTTCCCATGTCGCCGGCCAACCCTGCCGCGTCATGCTGCGGGCCAGCGTGCGGTGAAAGCGCTCGATCTTGCCGTGGGTTTGCGGATGCCGGACCCGCCCGAAGACGAGTTCAATATCCTGCTGGATGAAAAAGATGGCCAGGCGGGCCAGCCCCCAGCCGTTCTGCTGGTTCCACCACGGCGTCCCATGATCCAGCAACAGTTGCCGGGGCAGGCCATACCGTTCAAACACCTGGATAAAACAGTCCCGCACCCGTTCGCTGCGGTGATCCCGCAAGGCAAACACCCCCAAAGCAAAGCGGCTGTGGTCATCCAGCACCGTCAGCAGTTCGTCCCGCAGTTCGCCACGTCCCAACGGCCCCTTGAAATCTGCCTGCAACAAATCGTTGGGCGCAGGCTGCTCAAAGCGCGTCCAAGCCGGCGTATACCGGTCCAACCGGTGCACGGCGCCATGGCGAAGCAGCGTCCGATGCACGGTCGCCACCGACACGCGCTCACCCTGTTCCCACAACAGATGGGCGATCTTGCGCGCACCCCAGCCATCCGACGCCCGCAACGCCAAAATTCGCTCCACCAAGCCAGAGCTGATCTGGCGGGGACTCCGCTGCGGTCGCCGGGAGTGCTCCCGCAGAGCAGTCAAGCTCTACGCCCGCCGATAACGCGCCAGCCATTTGTAGCCCTTTTGCGGGCAATCCCAAACTGGCGGCACTAAGCGGAAAACTGACCCCGCGTCGTTACCATCGCTCCCGTGATGAAAGCTATCTTTTGATCCATCGGTCGGATATGAAGCCAAGGCATGGGCTTAAGCCTATCCTTAACCTGTTACCGATGTCTTGATACTCTACAGCAGCGCGGCATCCCTACCAAGTTAAAACCCTCTGCCCTCCTCGACACCCGCGTCGTTTATTGCGGCGACAATCTGGAACAGCTTGCCAAGCTGCCCGATGCCTGCGT
>PKZR01000311.1 GCA_003133815.1 Limisphaerales bacterium
GGATCGGCCAGAACACGGCGGATGCGGGTCAGCGGAAAGCTCATAACCGTGCCGTGCCGGCCCCGAAAGTTTCCGCGCCGGGGATTTTTTTTGCCAGGCCTACGTGGGCGGAGGCTTGCGGCCATTCCGGTTCCCATGGAAAACCCAGAGCTTTGAGGCGCTGCTCCTGTTCCAGCAGCAGCCGGCCACGCTGCCGGAGGTGGCGCTGTTGCATGAACCAGCCTTTCAGGGCGAAGCTGCCTCCGACCCCATAGATGCCGTCCGGGACATGGAAATGGCCGTGGGCCAGATGAAAGGCGCGCAGTTCGGCGAACCTCCTTTCCCAGCGGGCATTGTTTATTTCTTTCAGTTTCGCGGCGGGCTTTCGGGGTGCCCCCAGCCAGAATTTTCGCGTCATCCCGGACCAGGGGAACCCGGCGGCCTCCAGCCGCTGCGCGCGGTCGGGTTTCAGTTTGCCGGACGCTTTTTTCCGTCGCATGTGATTCACCCATTCCCGCAGGAGTTTGTAATTCGCATTCTTGTAGGGAATTTGGAAATGGCCCTGTTGCCGGCGAAAGGCCATCAGTTCGACGAAGTGCCGGTCCCAGATGCGGTCGTCGGCCTGTCTCTGGTTGAAATTGGGTTCACCTGGAAAACCCGCCGCCAGCAGGCGTTCGCGGCGTTCGGCCCGGAGCCGGCCCGTTTTCAGGTGCGAACGCTGGTGGCCGGTCCAGTAGAACAGTGAAGCATGTTCAGCGTCCTTGGGGACATGGTAATGTCCGTGCTGCCGCTTAAATTCCAGCAGCCGGACAAAAAACGATTCCCAAGCCGCATCCTGCCTGGTCTTTAGTAATGGCGCGGCGGACGGCGGTGGTAAAACGGACGAAACCATGTGTCTAATGTGAAACTTGTTGCGGGAAGGTGCTTGTCATCGGTTGTCAATTTATACGCAAAAATTGACCCGCATATTTTGGAGGCGTCCAGCCGCGTAATCTGCGGTTAATTGTTTTTCCACTCAACCCTCACCTGTCCTGCTGACATCCTCTCCCATTCCCATGGGCGAGGAATCTGGCTCCGGCTGTTGGAGAAACTGGAGGAAGTGTTGCAGTGCGGGCGGCAGTTTACGGCACCGACGGTGGAGGGCCGCCACCGGCACGGTGTGACGCCCGTTCTCAAACGGCACGGTCGCCAGCCGCCGTTGCGCGACCTCATCCCGCACAAGACTGGCCGGCAGCACCGCCACGCCGGCACCCGCCATCACCGCCTCAATGGCCGGCTCCACCTCGTCGAACTCGTGGCGCGGCTCGAAGAAGTGCCGTTCGTTCGCGTGCACGCCCGACAACAGATGCCGCCACGGCATCTGGTTCCAGACCACGACGGGCCGGTTTTTCAATTTTTGGACCGTAACCATCGGCAGTGCGGCGAGGGGATTTGCCGGATGGCAGGCAAGCACGAGCGGCACCCGGCGGAATATCCCGACGACCAGCCCCGGCCCGCGCCGGGGATAGGGAACGAGGCCGGTGTCCACGAGGTTGTTGCGCACCGCCTGATGCACTCCGTCGTGGGATTCGTGACGGACCCGGACGGCGATGCCGGGGAAAGACTGCTGGAATGCGCGTAGCAGCCGCGGCAGGCGATACAGTCCGATGCAGGGGCACGCGGCAATTTCCAGCGAGCCGGAGCCTTTCCGGATTTTGTCCAGCTTGTCAACCAACGCATCTTCGAAGCCGACCATTTGACGGAAGTATTCGTGGCAGAGCTGGCCGGCGGGGTTGAGGCGGACCCGGCGGAGGAAGCGTTCGGCCAGCGGCATGTCTAACTCCCTTTCGAGGGCGTGGAACGACTGGCTGGCATTGGCCGGGGTGCAGCCGTGGAGGCGGGCGGCGTCGGTGAAGCTTTGAGTGAGAGCGACGTCACAGAAGATCCGCAGGGTTCCCATGTGCATAAAGCCTCCTGCATACCTAAAAATGAAATTCCCGTCAAATCTTAGGCAGCGTTCTGATTTGACCGGAGCACGAGTTGTCCCAATCGCAGCGTGTGGCGGGACTGGAGACGGCCCGAATGAATTCAAGCTGGAAGTGTCCGACGTCGTCAATCCGCTGGCATCTACATTAAAGAAATTCGCAACTTGACGCAGTTTCATGCTGGATTAGGCTGCCTCCATGTCCCTTAAACGGCTTTCTCAATTTATTAAATCCGCGCGGATGGCCCTTCTCTGCGGATTCATTGCGAGCATGGCGTGTGTGTCCAGCTATGCGGATGACGCCGCAACCAACGTCGTTTCCGCTGCGGACGCATCGGCCAGGCTGGTGATCGTAAATGCCGTTTACGGCAATTTGTCCGATTTGGCGGCCACCACCAACGTGACGAAGATAGTCGCCGCGATGGTGAAGGATGACACGCTCGATTTCCATCCAAACAACAATGATTTTGGAGGCGACCCGGCCCCGAATACTCCCAAGAAGCTCGAAGTGGATTACACGATAGACGGAGTGTCAGGCACCAAGACCGCTTACGAAGGCGGCAGGTTAAAGATTTCAGCCAACAAGGACACGGCCAAAAAATCGCGGCTGGTCATCGTCAAGGCGGTTTATGGCGACCTGCCAAACGGCAAAACCACCGACGTCACCGCCGACCTCGCGGACATGGTTGAGAACGATGGCATTGAATTAGCGGTAGGCAATAATACCCTGGGCGATCCGGCGTTCGGCAAAGTTAAGAAGCTGCGCGTGGATTACAAATTCGACGGGTGGAAAAAATCCGTGACCGTTCAGGAAAACGGGACGCTTAAAATCATCCCCAGCATCGAGCTGGCAGAGATTCACAAGCGGATTTTGTTTATCGCCCTCTGGATTATCTCCGGCATCCTCGCTGTTTCCGCCGTCGTGGCGGCCTTGGTGCTGCTGGCAAGAAAATGGAAGAAATGAGGCACGGCTCACGGCAAGCCCCAAGAACGGTCAGACTCAGACGGGAAAATCACTGCTTGCTGATCCGAGTTAAAAAAGTTCTTGATATGGTTCGTAATTAGGCGTGTCATTGGCTCGCCCCTTTATGGAAATTGCTTTGAGACGGACTCAATTTTGGAAACCGGACGACAGTGGCCAGCCGGCTGTCAAAAACGAACCAAATCCCAAGTCATATCTGAACCCGCCACATTCCGGGGCCAATAAAATTTATGGTTGAATTCCAATTCTCCTGCCCGCAATGTGGCAAGCTAATCCAGTGCGACACCAGCTATTCTGGAACGCAAATCAATTGTCCGATCTGCCAACAGACCATCCTCGTGCCGCAAGTGCCGGGTGACGCCGGCGGGGCGAAGCCGCGGGCATTGCGAACTGTCCTGGTCATTGCCGTTTCTGTGATTGTTCTTGCCGGTCTCGGCTGGTTTGGCTGGTTGATATTCAAGCATGAAAATTTGCCTTCGGGCTTGGTGGCTTCATGGTCGGCTGATGGGAATGCCAAAGCCATGGGCGGCAGGCATAATGGCATATTGTCCGAAAGCGGAGTCACTTTCGCAAAAGGCAAAGTGGGGATGGGTTTCCAGTTCGATGGAACGAACGGTTTTGTGAAGATACCCGATTCGCCCGCGCTCAAGCCGGCAACTGTCACCGTGGCAGCGTGGGTCTGGCTGGATCCAAACTCACCTCCGGATCACGGTGGTGAAGCAATCATCTTCAAAAAGAATAGATCGAGTGCTTTTTTTGAAGGCTACAGCCTTATGAAGGATCACGTTGATAATGGCAATGGAACTTCCACGGACCGGTTCGGATTTGTCATCTCCAGCGACGGCCAGCAGGTCGTCCTGCATTCCACCACGGTCGCGGAACGTGGCGTTTGGTATCATGTGGCGGGAACTTACGATGGCAACAAGTCAACCCTCTGGGTCAATGGCGTGGCGGAGGCCACGGCCACTCCGGGATTCGCCCTGGATTACGGAAAAGATCCGGTTTACATCGGCACCACCGGCACATGGGCGCCGTATTTAAGCATGTTTGCGGGCATCATTGACAGACCGTCCATCTACAACCGCGCCTTGAGCGACTATGAAATCAAACAAATCTATAACGCTGCAAAATGATGTTGCAAAGGGGTCGGTCCCGAACGAATTCAAATTGGAAATGCAGCAGTTCATATTGACATAGGCACAAAAAGCAGTTGGACAATTTGGGGGAGCGCAGCCGCCCCGGCTGCCGTCACCAACGCCCTCGTCGCCGACTCAAACGGTCCATGTGCCGGCTTTGTTCTGAACACTTTCCGGCCGCCCGCATGTTCAACGAGGGTGCTGAACAAAGCACGCGAGGCGCGTGCGCTCCCCAATCCACTTGCATTGTGCCGATTGCGGGATTTATGGAATGGTGGTGTTTGTTTCTTGCTGAACATTCCATCCACCACCCAGCGCCTTGATCAGTTGGACGCTCGCCGTCAGTTGTTCCATCTGGAGGTTCAGCGCCGTCCGCTGATTGTTCAGCAGCGTGGTCTGCGCATTGATCACATTGAGATAAATATCAATGCCGGATTGGTAGCGGACGCCGGCAAGCGTGAGATAACGCTGTGATGATTCAACGGCGGCATTCTGTTGCTGGAGTTCGTGCGACAAGATTCGCAGCGCTGACAAATTATCTTCGACTTCCTGAAACGCGGTGAGCACGGTCTGGCGGTAATTTGCGACGGTGCCCTGGTAGATTGCTTGGGACTGTTCGGTGACCGCTTTGCGCAAGCCGCCGTCAAAAAGTGTCTGAGCCAGGGTCGCACCGACTGACCAGACCAGACCGGGACCGGAAAAGAGATTTTGTATCGAGGTGTTTTGATAGCCCACTGAACCGCTCAAAGTAATGGTCGGATAATAGGCCGCGCGCGCCACGCCGATTTGCGCGTTGGCCTCGGCAACCCGGCGTTCGGCGGCGGCGATGTCAGGCCTTCGTTCGAGCAACTGCGATGGAATGCCGAAGGGAATGGCGACAGGTTTTGTGGTCAGCGAATTGGTTGCGATGGAAAAAGTTGAAGCCGGTTGTCCGACCAGCATTGCGATGGCGTGTTCGAGCTGCGCGCGCTGGATGCCGAGGTCGGTGGCCTGCGCGCAGGTGATCTCGAGTTGTGTCTCAGCCTGTTCAATGTCCTGTCCAGACGCGAGGCCCGTGGTCAGCTGGATTTTGACCAGTTTCAGCGATTCCTGATAAGCTGCGACTGACGCCTCCAGAAGCTGTTCCTGCTCATCCAAAACTCTCAGTTCAAAATAATCCACCGCCACTTCCGACTGGACTGTGAGCCGCACGTTTTCGAGATCGGCCAGCGTGGCCTGGGCTTCCAAGGAATTTGCCTTCACCGTGTTGCGGATGCGGCCCCAAAAATCCGGCTCCCATGAGGCGTCGAACGGCAATGAATATTCCGTGCTGGTCGCAGAGGCGTTGGGATTTGAGACAGATGGCTGTCGTGAGGTGATGACCGAAGGATTGGCGCTCACCGTGGGAAAATACTGTGACCGCGATTGTTCGACCACCGCCCGCGCGGCGAGGAAATTGGCGAGCGCGGCAGCGACACTTTGATTGGAATCAGAAACCTGCTTTTCAAAAGCATTTAATTCCGGCTCTTGAAAGACTTCCCACCAATTGCCGCGAATCGCGCTGTCCTGTGGCTTGGCGGTTTTCCAGCCGTCCGTTTGGTTGAACTGTTCTGGCGTCAGTTCTTTGAAGGCGGCCGGAGTTTGAACGGATGGTTTTGAATAATTCGGCGCGAAACTGCATCCAGCCAACAGCCCCAGGCCTGCGAGTGCCACCACGATCATTCTCGAAGCTGATTTGAGGTTGGATATTAAAGTGTTCATTGGATGACTTTATCCCCGGAAAATATCAAACGGCTCGATCTTAAGAACTTTTCGAACTCCGATGTAACTTGAGATTCCGGCGATGAGCAGCACCATGCCGAAGGCCAGTCCCAAATTTCCGAACGTGATGGTCGCCGCGTAATTGGGCAGTCGAGATTTGGCGATTGTAATCATCAATGTCACGAGACCGATACCCAGCCCATAGCCGATCATGGCCGTAAAGAACGCCATGAACAGAATCATATAAACCAGCTCGCGACCCTTGGCACCAATGGCTTTCAGCGCGCCAAACTTTTCAAGGTTTTCGAGGATGAAGGTATAAAACGTCTGGCCGGAGATGGACAGCCCGACGATGAAGGCGATGACGGTCATCAGCAGGATGTTGGTGCCGAGCCCGGTCTGATAGGTCCAATAGTGGGTAATCCGGCTGTTGAATTCATCCTTGGTGAAGGCAACATAACCAAGCCTGGCGACTTGTCGCTGGATTCCGGCCACCGCTGCGTCGTTCTTCGGCTGCACGAGCACATAGGACATGGTGAAGCGGGTTGAAGGCAGGTATTCAATCGCGCGATGGTAAGTGGTATAAAGCGTCGGCACGCCGTTCAGTCCGTTGGAAACAACACGGGCAATGCCTACAATCCTGCCCCGGTGATCATTGAGTTCGAAGGTCGTGCCGATTTTCGGGTTCTCCAGTTTGGAGAATTCAGCGTCATCCACCACAAAGAACGTGTTGTCGGCATAGATGTCCTGAATGTTGCCCTGTTCCAGTTCGGGCCGGCCAAACAGACTGCTGTCATCCAGGCCGACCACGTTGACCCCTTGGTAAGTGCCACTGGCAAGCTTTACCAGCGCACCGCCCATAAACAGCGGCACGGCGTAACTGACGCCGTCCATGCTGCGGGCCGCATCCAGCACATAATCCGGCATGGGAATCGGACTGGTGGCCGTGTTGACCGCCGGGTCCATGATCCACATGGCCGCACCAATGTTGGTGACCGGCGAAAAGGCGCGGTTGAGAATGCCAGCGAACATGGCGGTCATTTCCATCATCAGAAACACGGCGAAGGTGATGCCGATCAACAGCGCGAAGAACTTGCCCCGGTCATTGACCAGCAGCTTGAAGCCGATCCGCAGGATGCCGCTGTATCTCATATTAATAATTGTTCGTGGCGTTGGCTCCGGTTGCATCTTGCCCAATAAAAACATCCACCATCTGGCCGGGATAAACCGGGGCATCTTTTTTCTCGAAACGGAAAATCACAGGCAGCACCCGCAAGTCCACTTGCTCCTGTTTCTGATTGGACAGCTCGATCTTGGGCGAGACATAAGGCTGCACCCGGACGAACTCCAGCGGCACCTTGATGTCCGTGCCGGTGATCTGCATCTGCGCCTGGATATGCCACTTTGAAGGGAGGCGTGAAACCAGGATTTCATCCACATAACAACGCACATCCATGTAATCTTGCGGCCCGCTCATGACCACCAGCGGGTCAAACAATTCCGTGTAACTGTCGTAGTTTCCCTGCGACGAAACGTAACCGCCGACCGCAGCGTTGACTGCCAGCACGACTCCGGCCACGGGAGCTTTCACCGAATAATATTCCAGAAGTGCTTTGGCCGCCTTCAGCGCGGCGGTTGCCTGGTTGACCGTGTCCCCGGCTGTATCCAGCACATCTTTGCTGACCGATTTCGGGTCGGCGTCATAGGCGGCGCGGTCTTTGTCATACTGGTCGCGGGCGAGCTTCAAATTGGCGGCGGCCAGTTCTGTGTTGGCGCGCTGCACGGAATCTTCGATGTCAAACAATGGTGTGCCAGCCGACACCGATTGACCTTCCTGCACCAGCACCTGGGTGATGGGACCGGAAATTTGCGGGAAGATATTGATGTTTTCGCCGCTTGGCAGATCGCTCTCGATCATGCCGTTGGCATAGATGGCTGACTCAAACGGATTGTTGATTGGTTTGAACACCGGCGGCTGCGCCTTTCGAACCGTGCCAAAAATATAGGCGGCGACGAGTCCGGCTAAAATGCCGATGATGGCGATGGAAAAAATAATTTTGTTTCCACCCGCCGTCTTGGGCGCGACGGCTTTGGCTTCAGGCTTGGTTTCTTCCAGTTCAACTTTGGGCTTGCTCTTGACCGTTGCCACCGGTTTGACTTCAGGCTTAACGGCTGTTTTAGTTTCAGCGTTCGCTGTGGGCGTGGACTTGTCCACCTTGGTTTCGTGGGTTAGTTCGAGCGCTTTGGGATCGGGCGCCGGCGTGGTTGTTTCCGGCTTTGGCTCGTCCGCCTTAATCGCTGGTTTAGGTTCATCAGTGTTCATTCGGTTCCTTTGTCTTCCTCGCCAGCACTGAGGTGGCCATCTTCCATGTGGAGGATTCGATCCGCATATTC
>PKZR01000415.1 GCA_003133815.1 Limisphaerales bacterium
GTGTTCGTGGCAAAGTTCGTGATTCCCGCATTGTCAACCAGCTTGAAATAATTGTTTACTGTGCCGACGGAAACCGACGCCCCAACGGTCAAGCTGTTGGTGTAGGTCGTCGGATAGGCCGCGCCGGTTGGATACAGCGTCAAGACCGTGGTTCCGGGCACCGTGCCCGCAGCCTGGCTCGCATCCACCGTGATGCTGGCAAGCGTGCTCCCATTTGTCGTTACCGTCGCGCTGATCAAAACACTCTGGTTGGGATACGCCGAGTTCGGACTTGTATATGACGTCAGCACCGCAGGCCCAGTAACTGGCGAATAATGAAGAAGAACGGTATTGCCAAAAGGCAAGATTGTATATTGGCTGGCATTCAACGGCGCAACATCCCAGACCAAGGAAGGGGAGCCAGAGGCCGTGATCGCGCTCGAATTGGTTATCAATACATAGTCGCCAAGGCTCAAGTTCAGCGATGTGCTCGGAGCCTTGATATGGAAGACGGCGGCATTCAATGTCAGGGTGCCATTCGCCACAATCATGTCGTTTGTTCCAAGGTTGGTGCCGACATTAAAAGTGAGTGTCGAGCCTGCGGATAGGGTCAGGTTGCTGTTAATGGTCAACACCGTTCCCGCCGTGCTCGCACCCGCTCCGGGGGCAATGTTGCCGCCGGATTGATTTGTCACCACGCCGCCAATTATCCCGCTGCCGCCCAAGATGCCGCCGCTGGCAACCGTGACCGCGCCGGTGCCGGTGGCACTGCCGGTGGAATTGCCGGCCAGCAAGATGCCGCCGCTGACGGTTGTGCCGCCGCTGTAAGTATTCGCCGCAGATAGCCCCTGTGTTCCTGACCCGCTTTTATTCAAAGCCAAGGTGCCGCCGCCCGTGCCGTTTTGAATCAGGCCATTAAATGTTGCCGTATTGGTGCCGCCGATGGTCAGCGTTGCAGCTGCGGCGTTGGCATCCTGAACCACCGGCGTTAAACCCGCTTGATAATTGGCCGTGGAAAGCGAAGCGACGGAAACACTGTTGCCAGCCAGCGTCAGGGTCGGCGCGGTGGCATAGGTGCCAACCGTGTTGTTGGCCACGCCGGCGATCATGCCGCTGCCATCAAAGTTGATCGCATTGGGCGTGGTTGAATTCAAGGCGCCGGCACTGCCCAATTGGAGCGTGCCGTCATTGATGTAAACCCCTCCCGTAAAGCTGTTGTTGCCGCTGAGTATCAAAGTGCCCGGCGCAGCCTTGGTGATGGCCGTGCCCGAATTATCCGCAATGTTCGCGCTGATGCTGAACGGTATGACCCCCGTGTTGGTCGCCGAAATAAAGATCGTCAGATCCGAACCTGCCGGCCCGATCAAACTGCCGCCACCCACACTGTCCTTGATGCTGGATCCCGCAGTCACGAGCGCCAGCCCGTTGACCAGAATGCCGCCCGTCTGCCAGGTGTGTCCGGCCAGGTCAATCGTCGTCACCTGATTCACAGCATCGCGGAAACTCGCATCCGTGGCGTTCGCCGCCAGCGTTGTGGTCGCCACGGCCACATTGGCGTTCTGGCCCGCAGTTCCCAGGCTCGTCGCCGTCGTGGCGGTGTAACCTACCGCCCCAAGCTGGTGTGCCGCATTAACAAGACCCCAATCATTAAAATTGTCGTAAGTTGTCCCGCTGGGCGGATTGCCAACCGTCAAATAGGCCGTTCCAGCCGCATTGGTCAACAGCGTGTCTGTCGCAACTGACGACAGGACAACTTGCTCCCGGCCCGTGTCCACTGGGCGCGTTGTAAGTGTGCCGCCGACATGACGGGTAACGGTTCCGGAAAATGTCAGGTTGGCGTTAAAACTGCCGTTGCGATTGACCATGATCGCCGATTCGCCGGGGTTGATCGTCAAATTCGCATTGGTCGAACTGATGGCAATCGAATAACCATAAAGCAACGCTCCGCCGCCCAGGGATACATTGGCCGTGGTGTTCAAGGGATTGGCAGTGCCGCTGGTGACGGGCACAACCAAACTGACTATGCCACCATCAATCGCCAGCGTGCTCGTGCCGATGGTGTTCACATTGGCGGTGGTTCGGCCATTGATCGTGAACGTGCCGCCACCCGTCTTGGTGATGCCGCCCGTGGATGTGAGGGCATTCGTGCTTGAAAACGTCGTGTTGCCGGCACCGGCGATGGTCAGCAAGTTCGCACCGGCATTTAATGAAGCCCCCTGTATCGTCAAGGTCCGGCCAGAGGCCACATTCCAGGTCTGCGCTCCACCCAAAGCCAAGGCGCAATTAAATGTGGCGTTGGTGTTGTCCGCCGACATATTGATGCCGGAAGTGCCCAGCGTCAAAGTATAGCCCCCAGTGTTGGCGATGGTCAGTGTGCCGAGGGTGTTATTATCCAGTTGAAGGCCGCCCAAAGTCAAACTCCCGCCCAAAGTCATGGCCGCCATGTGGGCTGCTGTGGGCACATTGCCAAATTCGCCAATATCTGTCGTCGCAGGAGCGGCACTCCAGTCAGCAGTTCCACCGTTCATGGTGGTCGTGTCCAGCTTGGTGACGTTGGCCGCGCGTAGACTCAACATACCTGCGAACAACAACAGGCTGACGGCAAGTGAATAATTTCTGGTTAAGGTGGTTTTCATAATTATTAAGCTTTAACGGTTGCCCTTGCTACAAAGACGGAACACTCTGAAAATCTCGGGTCACAATTACAGTCCGCCAAGTGTTTGGAATCTTCAAAGTACGGTGCAATTTTTGGTTTTACCAAATGAAAAAACTTTCTGGTTGTTAAAAGTGTTCAAACCCAAAAATGAGTTCTGAAAACTTGCTTTTTCTTCTAAATGGGCTTTGGGCGATAGTATGTTCATCCGGCACTCTGGTCAAGAAAATTATTGAACAATTGAGTGCCTTGTTTTATAGAAGGAGAAGTACTCTGATTTGAGGATTTTAAAGAAAGTCGTGAAAGTCGTGCCGAATTATGCGACATACCTTGATTATTAAAGATCCTGAATTTCAGTATATGGACGGCGTAGCCCACCGGACTTCTCAACTTGCTGGGGCCGGGGCACCAGTCCATCCAAAGACTTACTGTTCACCAGTTTATCGGCCTGCTATCCTTTTGCAGTTAATGATTTTATTAGTGTTGTTGAGAAGGAACTCCGGCTTTGGCGAATGGCATTTCATCATCGGAATGGATGCGGTTGCCCGCCGCGTCAACAATCGTGGCTGTCACAAAGACCATTATCTTTTTTGATATCTCCGTTTTGGACTGGCTTTGAAAAAGCCGTCCAGCGAGCGGCAGATCGCCAAGAAAAGGAACTTTGTCCTTTGTCGTTTGGTCTGACGAGAGAATCAACCCGCCAAGAACAACAGTCTGACCATCCCAAACATTCACATCTATTCTGCCTTGTCCATGTATGGTGGGCAAAACAACCGGCAAATTTATTTTATTACCTGCCTTGATATCAGCAACAGTAGTATTGGTTGTCGTGTCATAAACCAAACCGGCGTCGATACTCAAATCAATGGTATAGCCATCACTCAAAACCCATGCGGTTGAATCCAAAACCGGACCAAACTCTACGCTTTCAATTTGTGGGGTGATTCCCGAATTGGTTGCCGTTCCCTGATCGGTGAAAACTCTTACATTTGAAACAATGCTTGTCGCCTTCATTATTGTGCGCCTTCCGCTAGTTGTGACCACTTCAGGTTCACCCAGAACTTCGGATTTGCCGCGCTGCTCCAATGCGTGGAGAACAACCCGCAAATTTGTATCTGTCAAAATACCCGTGAACGGGGCAGATAACCTGGCGGAATATTGCTGGCCGCCGGTGCTGGAAGTTGTGTTGCTGGAAAAAACGCCCAGTGGATTGGCCGCTGAAACTGGCACGGCTGGCGACGGAGAACCGCCGACTTTGCCAATCACATTATTGCTGCCGAAATGTCCCAAATACCAGTCAAACCCGGATGCGTTGCCATCGTCCTGCGACAATTCAATAAACCGCGCCTTGATGTGGACTTGCGGCGGAACTTGATTGAGCGTCTCAATTGCGCGTTCAATAATGTCCAAATCCGGCGCGGTCGCTCTGACAAACAACATACCCAACCGGTCATTATAGACAACCGACTTGCCTTTGGGTGAGTCCCAGTCCACGCCCAACTTGCCGAATAAACTTCTGGCCATCGTCGAAACATTGGTGGTTTGCAAGCCGGCGGCTTCTTTCAAAGCGGTAACAAATACTATCTTGTCCACTTTGAACATCCGTTCAAAAAGTGGCGGAGATTCATCTGGCGGAGATTCATCCTTTAATGAGAAAACGATGCCGTAATCNNAGTTTGATAAGATACGACCCTATATCCACCGGCTCGTCACTGCCAGCCGGGGCATTTCCCGATGTCGTGGCATTTTGTTTGTTGTTGTTGATTAAAAAATTGATTCCCTTTTTCTCGGGGTCACTGGCCCGGATTTTTTTGCTCAAGTCACGAATAACCTCCGACAACGGAGTAGGAGGGTCGTATGAAATCAAATCAAACCGGATGCGATCGAGCTTCGAGACGATTTTTTGCCGACCCTCACTAAGATAATTAGTAGCCGTGCTTGGGCTGACTTTCCAAACCGGAAGAATAATGCCACTTGACGGCGGAAATGTTGCTGCAAGACGTGCTTCACGGGCTTTTTCAATAAGGTCACGGTAGTAGTAGGCTGATTGATTATCTGGATTCAGAACAATCGCAGCTTTCAACTTGGATTCCGCCTCTTCCAGCTTTCCCATCTCATAAAGCAGCTTGGCATCCTGAACCATTTTATCGGCTTGGATTTGTCCTTCAAAAGAATTGGTGTCCACCGTTGTCGTGACGATTTCAACACCGATGAAAACCACCAGATTGCTCGCGGTCGAACCACCCGAATTCTCCACTCGGATGACAATACCGCCGTGATTTTCCAACGTGGATTTTGTTTTGAACTGGTTGGTGACAGCAACATTCATCCAACGGTCAATTGTTTTGCCTTGCATGGTCAGTTTTATCAAACCGCCATCCACCACCGGCAGGCAGGAAAAACTCACGCTGTTTGTTTCATTGCCAACAAACATCTCTGCGGTTTCGCCGCTTAACGTCATCACACGCGACGCAGAAATTCGCTGGAATGCGGTCGCGTTCAGCTTTTCATGAATCTGGCTGAATTCATCCGCCGGCACAGACCACCACGAGTCACCATTTTCTTCGCCCTGATTAAATTTTAGCGGTGCGGCAATTTTTTCAAATTCAGCGGGAAGCGCCCGATAAAAATGTGTGGTCACCAGAATCGAAGGCAGGTTTGTCTTTTGCAAAACGGCAGGCTGCGCGGAAACGGCGGGTGCAGGCGCAAACAGTATTTTATTTTCCGCCGGAGTCGGCCCTTCGCCCATCGGCACGGCGACGGCGGTGAACGCCAGAATTCCGAAAATCGAAACGAGCGTCAGCCCGGCCTGTCGCGGCGGACGAAAATCCACCAACCGTTCAATGCGTTGCCTCAGCGCGTGGCGCGATTCCAAAATCCCCACGAGGCCGAGGCTCGCCAGCGGACGGTTCAGCGCGAGCTTCGCCACTTCCAGCAACGTCGGCGCGTAGGATTCCGCCTCGTCACGCAGCGCGAGCATCACGGCGTCGTCCACGGCCTCCTCGCGCACGCGGCGGATGCGCGCATTTGCCAGCCATACCAGCGGATGCCACCAATAAAAGATTTGCAGCAACGCTTGCGCAAAATTCATCCACACGTCACGTCGGAGCAGATGGATTAATTCGTGCAGTAATACTGCGCGCAATTGTTCATCTGAGAAGTTTTCAGCGAGCGATTGCGGAATCAAGATCACCGGACGAAACAATCCGCAAACGGCGGGGGACATGGAATTCGTCGTCAGCTTCACCTGCACTTTGAATTTCATGCCGACGACTTTTTGCGCTTTCGCAGCGATAATGCTTAACCGTTCCGAAGTTGCCGCGCGACGGATCTGCCGCGTGATTTGCCACCAACGCACCAACAGCCAGACAAACAACGCCGAACTGACCGCTGCCGATACAACCAACAACCATGCTGCATTTGTCATGGCCGGTTTTGGCGAAACAAAAACAGGCAACGGAGCTTGTTGAATTTCCGGCAGCGGCGCGTTGTCGTAAGTGACGGTAAAATGCTTCTGTGGTTTGGCAACAATTGGCGGCGGCGTTTTGTGCAGCCACCAGGCCGGACTTGTGGGCAACGCGAAAGTTGTCGGCAAGCAAAGTTTCAGGAGGACAACCAGCCAGAGCGCGTAGCGAATGGATGCATGCAGCTTGCGCCGGAACAAAAAATCAAACGTGAACAAGACGACTATGAGGAGGCTAGACTGCCAGAGCATTGGCCATGCGAAACTCAAAAAGTTTCCGCCCAATTCGTTCAGGGATTCGATGAATGAATTCATGTCGCGCCTTGGTGCGGATCATTTCTTCGCGGATTTTTTCTTCGCCTTGATGAGCGATTCCAGCTCCGCCAGTTCCGCCGTGTTCAAATCCTTGCTTTCCAAAAGGCATTGAACCATCGGCGTGAGAGCGCCGTTGAAGGCGTGCTTGAGCGCGTAGAATAGCTCGCCGCTCTGCGCCTGCGCGCGAGTGACGGCAGACTGGTAGATCGTCAGCTTGCCTTCCTTCTTCGCCTTGAGCACGCCCTTGGCCACCATGCGGTCCATCAGCGTGCGTACGGTGGAATAATGCCAGCCGGTTGGCTTAAACAGCCTGTCCTGGATGACGGGCGCGGTGCAGGGTTCGGTTTCCCAAACGGCCTTGATGACGGACCATTCGGACTCGGTAAGTTCGACAGTTGGCTTGGACATGCGCCTAGAATCTCTACAATCGTAGAGAATGTCAAGCGGATAATTTACAAATGTAGATTATCCCTGAACGGCGGCGAAACAGTGGTCAGACTTTTTCCGGCACGACAAATGGCTGGCGGTATTCGCGCGTGAGAAGCTGGTTCGCCTGGCTGTTGTTGGTGAAGCGTTCGGTGTGCGGATTCATCTTCAGGACTTCGCCCAGCATCAGCGGCGTCTGGCGCAGGTCCACCTTGTTGCCGCCGAGATGTTCTTCCATGCGCCCCAGGCTTTCGGCCAGATCGCTGTTCCCCTTGATGGCATCAAGAGTGCCTTCCGGCGACACCGTCTGACCGAGGCGATAGGAGATATTTCCGGTATGGCACAGCGCGCTGGAGACATGCCCTTCCGCAATGTCCGCATGCAGGTCGGTATGCTTGCGGCTGCGGACGGCCTGGATGAAATTCGCAAAATGGCCACCGCCTTCTTCGTAGGTTTTGATTTCCTTGCCGTCCTTGTCGCGGACAATCGCCTTGGTGTAGCTCGGGATGACGATGGAGCCGCCCTCGCAATCCACCACCACGCCGATGCTCGCGCCGTGATACTCGTCCATCTTCGTCGGATCGCTGGAGGAGGGCAGCTCGCGCACTTCGAAGATCAGCGGCGCGGCCTTGTAATCATGAAAAATAATCTGCGTGTTCGGCGTCAGATCGTCGTCGTCATAACCCAGCCGTCCGCCGATGCTCAAAACGCGCGTGGAAACTTCCGGCTCGCCCAGCACCCATCGCGCGATGTCCATCTGGTGGATGCCCTGGTTTCCACCTGATTCGTCGTCGCAATGCTGTCGAGGATGACCAGGCGATACCGGAACGTTGCCGACTGTTTCGGCTGGATGGTGAAATTCAATGTCTCCTTCCCGTTGCTGAAAACCGCCTGGCCGAGCGGGTTGGCGGCGAACAAGCCGTAGCCTCGCGCATGCCAGTAGGTCGGGAACCCGGCATTCAGAGGATTGTCGAGCATGACGAGCGTGATATCTTCTTGGTTCACCTTGCCCGTCAACGTCGTCCAGCGTCCACGAGTGCTCCAGACCGCGTCTCCGGTTTTGCCCTCGCTGCTGCGATACAATCCGGTCACGCCATTTGTGTCCATGGCCTTCACTGTGGTAGGACGGCCACTGGCATCGGTGTATGTCACCGCATCGGTGGAAGGCTGCTCAAGTTCCCGCCGCACACGCAAACCCAACATGCTGTCTTTTGAGTCCTTGAACACCACCGGCTTGTCGAGGGCGGTGAGCGTGGAAATCCGGTCCACCGCGCGCAGTCCCGGCCCGGCATGAAAAATAAAATCCGCCGTCTCGTGCAGAATCGGCAGGCCGTCGGGCATGATCCAGTCCATCTCGGCTACAAGCTCGCCTTTGTCCGCACCACTGCTCGTCTTCACAATGCGCCGATGCACCATCGTGCCCATCTTCGCCTGCTGGTCCGCCGGCAACGCGGTTGAATTGTTCCAGAAATCCACGCCGTTGACGTTTTCGTAATTGAGCCAGAGACCACGTGATGCGGATGGTCCGTCCGCTCGCCCGGTCGCGGTTCAAGCGGGTATTTGAACAACGAACCCCTCACCCCGGCTCCATCCTGTCTGGACGGAGAGGGAATATCAGCATCCGGCTGTTGGAGGAACTGTAGGAAGTGTTGGAGGCGGGCGGCGTCGGTGAAACTTTGGGTGAGGGCGATGTCACAGAAGATCCGCAGGGTTCCCGTCAAATCTTAGCATGCGTCCTACTTTTACCGGAGCGCGAGTTGTCCCAACTCGCAGCGAGTGGCGGGACTTGAGATTGCTCGGATGATTTAAACGTGATTCGCCGGGAGGCGCGCTGCGGATAGAGGACAATCCGCGCTCCGATAAATTGCAAATGAGGAGACTGACGCCCGTTTGGAACCTAACCCCGTGCGCCCGCTTACCGGCGCGCCGGATTGTAATCCGCTAAATCACCGTTCC
>PKZR01000264.1 GCA_003133815.1 Limisphaerales bacterium
TGGAAAAATTTTACGGCGAGAAAGGCAGCGTGTCGTGGGGCAACCAGATTCGCAGCTACGTTTTCCAACCGTATCGCATGGTGAAAGATTTGCGCACCGGCGTGGAAACGAGCAATGTTCAAGCCGTGATGGACGGCGACCTGGACCCGTTTGTGAACGGCTGGTTGCGCGCCGGCTGTCCGCTGAAACGGATGCAGGGTGTGAAAGATGAAGAGGAATAAATTTTGCCACAGAGACACAGAGGCACAGAGTTGAAGAAAATTATTTTCTCTGTGTCTCTGCGCCTCTGTGGCTAAAATAAATATCATGTTGGAATTTCCAGAACAGAAAGACCCGTTGACCGAACGCATCATCGGCTGCGCGATTGAAGTTCATCGCGTGCTTGGGCCGGGTTTGCTGGAAGCAAGCTACGAAGCCGCGCTGGCGATTGAATTCGAGTCAGCAAAACTTCGTTTTCAACGGCAACTTGTAATTCCAGTTTCTTACAAAGGCCAACCTATTGGCGAACATCGCCTTGATTTTCTCGTCGAAGATGCCGTGATTGTGGAACTCAAAAGCGTCGAACGCTTTGACCCGATTTTTGAGGCTCAAGTTCTCACCTATTTACGGTTGAGTGGCAAACGTCGCGGATTGCTGATAAACTTCAATTCACGGTTATTGAAAGACGGAGTTAAGAGATTTGTTCTTTAACTCTGTGTCTCTGTGCCTCTGTGGCCAAATGAATATTTTAGATAAAATTGTTGAGCAGAAAAAACTGGAAGTTGCCAAACTTCCGGCACGCATCATCGCCGCCGGCGATTTGCGCGACGCGATGNNCGGCGTGATTTTATTGCCGCCTTAAAATCTGGTAGGAGACGAGGTGACGAGTCTCAAACTGGAAAAAACCAGTCAGAGCCTCCTCACGTCGGCTCCTATGATTCAATTGCATTGATTGCTGAAGTAAAAAAGGCGTCGCCGTCAGCGGGCATCATTTGCGAAAATTTTGATCCGGTAAAAATCGCAAGGGAATACGAGTCGGCGGGCGCAAGCTGCCTTTCCGTTTTGACCGACGAAAAGTTTTTCCAAGGCTCGCTTGACTATCTCCGCCAAATCCGCGCAGCCGTTAAAATTCCTTTACTTCGAAAAGATTTCATCATTGATGAGCGGCAGATTCTCGAAGCCATCGAATGGGGCGCGGACGCCATCCTGCTTATCGTCGCCATTTTGAGCGACGAACAATTGCAAAAATTCCATTCACTCGCCACGTCGGCCAGCCTCGCGGTTTTGGTCGAAGTTCATGATGAAGCGGAATTAGAACGCGCGCTGAAAATTTCCCCTGCGCTCATCGGCGTGAACAACCGCAACCTGAAAACCTTCCAAGTGGATTTGGCGACGACTAAAAATCTGGCGAAAAAAGTTGGCGCGGGGAAAATTCTTGTTGCCGAAAGCGGAATTCATTCGCGCGCAGATGTCGAACGATTGAAGAAGTGCGGCGCGAACGCAATTCTCGTCGGTGAATCGCTGATGAAGAACGGCGACATCAAAGCCAAAGTCCGCGAGCTGATTGGTTGAATCTGGGGGCGGCGCTGCCGCGCCGCCGAAATTTGGGACGCGCGGCAACTCGTCCCTACCGTTTATTTTTCGCCAACTGCTTCGCCAGCCGGATTGCCGCAATCATGCTTGATGGATTTGCAATTCCTTTTCCGGCGATGTCGTAAGCCGTGCCGTGGTCGGGCGAGGTGCGGATGAACGGCAGGCCGAGCGTCCAGTTCACGCCGGTGTCGAACGCGACGGCTTTCAGCGGCGCGAGTCCCTGGTCGTGATACATCGCCACGACAACATCATAATCCCCTTTCAGCGCATAGTGAAAAACTGTGTCGCCGCTAAACGGGCCGACTACATCGAAACCCTTTTTCTGCGCCGCGATGACGGTCGGCGAAATGATTTTGGTTTCCTCGTCGCCGAATTCACCGCTTTCGCCGGCATGCGGGTTTAGTCCGGCGACGACTATTTTTGCGCGGGGCAAACCGAGGTCTTGGCAGGCCTGCGTGGCGAGTTCGATGGCGAAAATGATCTTTGTGGGCGTGATTTTTTCGGGAACGGATTTGAGCGGCAGATGGATCGTGGTGAGCGCGACGCGCAGCCAGCGGTTTTTGTCGTCATGGCCGAGCAGCATCATTACGGTGTGGTCTGTTTTGGCGAGCTCGGAGAGAAATTCCGTCTGGCCGACAAATGCGAATCCGGCATGTATGATGGATTTTTTATTTACGGGCGCGGTGACGATTGCGTCAAGTTCGCCGCGCAGGCAGCGTTCCGCGCCGTTGCGGAGCCATGCGACCGAAGCACGCGCGGCGAGCAGCGAACTGACAGGCAATTCCGTAGGCAAGGCCGCGGCAAGCGGATTTGCAATAAAAAATCTCCCGGCGGCGTCCTTGTAGCTGGAAAACTTTTTTAGCTGCAGGTTGAGTGAAAGCTTCGCATTTAGCTGCTGGAGTTTTTTTTCATCGCCGATGAAGAGGTATTTTGTGTCGTCATTCGGGGCTTCGGCGGCAACGGCCTTGAGAGCGACTTCGGGGCCGATTCCGGTGACATCGCCGAGTGAAATGCCGATCCAGCCAGTCATACAAATCGAGGTTTGAATGGCGTCAGGAAATCTTCACGGGATGATCCGGATGAACGCCTTCCTTTTCAACTGGTCTATCCACTGTTTCTCGATGCGCGTCTGCTCCTGTGTGCGGAGGGTTTTCTCAATGTCATCGCGGATGTCGCCCAGCGGCTTGACGTGTGCGGGATGGATCTGGTCTACAAGCAGGATGTAGTCCGATTCGGGAGTGTCAACCACTTCGCTGACCTGGCCGGGCTTGAGAGCGAATGCGGCATCTGAGAGTTCCTTTCGCAGGGCCGAGCGCTCATACCAGTCACCGCCTTCTTTTTGCTGCGAACCTTGCGAATAAACTGTCGCCATTTCCTGAAATGTCGCGCCCGCCCGGATTTTGGCGAGGATTTCATTAGCCAGCGCGATGGTGTTGGTGTCGGCGGAAGTGGCTTTGTTCAACACAATCATGCGCAACTGGACTTCGTCCTCGACCTTGAAATCGGCCTGATGTGTCTGGTAATAATTTTCAACTTTGAACGGGGAGATGATTATTTCCTGCGTAACATTTTTGCGATGCATCTGCGCCTCAATCCACTGGTCGCGGACTTCCTTGCGAAATTCCTCGAATGTAATGCCTTGCGCCTGCAATGTCCTCATCAGTGTGACACGGTCGCCAAACCGGTCGCGGATGCGATCCTGGACAAGTTCGTCCACGACGCTGTCGGGCAGTTTGTAGCCTTCGACATCAAAATCGTGCAGGATCAATTCGCGTTCCACCAACTGTTCCATGCCGTCATTGAGCAGTTCTGCGAGTTTCTGCGAATACACATCTGGCTGGCCGGCATATTGTCGTTGCAATGACTCGGTGGCGCCCCCCTGCTCGACAAAGTCCTGAATCTGCTCATAGGTGATGACCGTGTCGTTGACGATGACCTTGACGCCGTCGGCAAGTTCCGCGCGCAAAGGCTGCGCGAGGAAAAACGGCAATGCAAAAAACAGAATCAATCGCACGAATTTCATCAGACTGGCGCGCATACTAGCAACCGGTATTGCGAGGTCAAGCGCGCCGCTCAAGGTTTGGGATGATTCATCCAATATAGAGCCGCCGCCAGAACCGCCGACACAACCAGCGCTGCGAGGACCGCCCACTTTAAAATGAACTTCTGTTTGCGGCGATACGCATGGCCGCCCTGTCCCGGCAGCAGATAATACCGCTCGCGTTCTTTGCTGGTTTTGGAACCAAACATTTTTTTATTTTTGCCGTGTTTTCCCATTGTCCAGTTAACCCAGGTATAATCACCGGTCAAGTGTCATCCCCTTGAAGTCAACAACCTGATTATCCTGATTTTCAGCCGCAATTCAAGTGGCATGCGTGCCGGCGACTCCAAGGTTTCATCGGTTTTGCAATAAAAATTCAGGCCATCGGCATTTTCCAACGCCGACGGCCAAGAATTGTTTCGATGAATCAATGTGTGTCAGCGCCATCCGGCACCAATCCAGACATAGCCGCGCTGGCCATGTTCCCAGTGGCCGCGCGCCCAAATACGACCAGGATGCGGACGATCCCAATGTCCGCCGATCCAAACCCAGCTTCCGCGCCATTCCCAGACACCGCCAATCCAGACGTATGTCGGATCGGGAGGCGCAGGCCTGACTTCGACTTGCACCGGCGGCGGTTCGGCCGGCTGTTCCACCACGACTTCGCCGCCGGGTGGAGATTGTTGGACGTAAACAACGCGGCGTGGCTGGCGTTCAACAATACAGCCTGCAAACAAAGGCAGACTGGCCGCGACGAGAGCGGTCTTTATTAAAATTGAATGTTTCATATTCAACATATTAGACACTGAAGCGATGGAAATGTTTCAATTTATCCGGCAAAATTTAATGCGCCGCCGCCGCAGGCTTCTTGACCATTTGAACACGCTTGAACAGGAAAACCAGCGGGATTCCCGCGAGCGCGAGCAGGCCGAAGAGATAAAAATTATCCACGAACGCCCACAGATGCGCCTGCTGGTCGAGCAAAGAATAGACGGCGTTGTAAGCCTGCATCGTCGCGGTCGCCGGATCGGTGTGCTGGCCGAGCACGCTTTTCGCGGCTGCAAATTGCCGGGCGAACGCCGGATCGGTTGCCGTTAAATGTCCGACCATCAACGCCTGATGCGTCTGGGCACCGCGTGCGAGCATCGTGGTGACGAACGCGATGCCAATGCTGCCGCCGAGATTGCGCATGAGGTTGTAAAGGCCGCTGGCGTTGCCGATCTGCGCCTGACCAAGCTGGCTCATGGTCGTCGTGGTCAGCGGCACGAAAATAAAACTGATGGCGATGCCGTTGATGACGCTGGGCCAAATTACACTGCCCATGCTGATTTCCAGATTGATGCTGGCGAGCAGGAATGACGAATACGCCAGCGTCACAAATCCGATGCACAACATCCATCGCATGCGGATTTTTCCGACGAGCCGCCCGACAAAAAACGTGGTGATGAACGCCGCCACGCCGCGCGGACTCATCGCGTAACCAGCCTGCAAGGCGGGATAGCCCATCAACGTTTGCAAAAACAACGGAAGTTGTGCCGTGGTGCCGTAAAGAATCGCCGCGAGCGACGTCATCAAAATCAGGCCGATCGTGAAATTGCGGTTTTTGAAAACGCGCAAATCCACCAGAGGGTGATCGGTTTGAAATTCCCACCAGATGAAACTGAGAAACGAAGCCACGGACGTGAAAGTAAACCAGCGCACCCATTCCGCGCCTAGCCAGTCGGCTTCCTGGCCCTTGTCCAGGACGATCTGCATCGTGCCCAGCCACACCGCGAGCAGCGCAAAGCCGATGTAGTCAATCGTCGCAGCGACGTTGCGCTTGATATACGGAGGATCCTCCACGACCCATTTCGCCATCAGCACCGCGAAAATTCCCACCGGCACGTTGATGTAAAAAATCCAGCGCCAGGAATAACTGTCCGTGATCCAGCCGCCGAGCGTCGGGCCTAGAATCGGCGCCACGACCACGCCCTGCGCGAACACCGCCATTGCCGCGCCGCGCTTTTGCGGCGGAAAACTTTCCAGCATGATGGACTGCGCAATCGGCACCATCGCGCCGCCGCCAAAACCCTGTAAAATCCTCGCGATGACGAGCGTCGGCAAATCCCACGCCAGCCCGCACAGCACGGATGCGAACGTGAACATCATGATGCAGGTGAGCAGAACGCGCTTGCGGCCAAAATAATTTCCCAGCCAGCCGGTCATCGGCAGGATGATGGCGTTCGAGACAAGGTAGCTCGTCAGCACCCACGTCGCCTCCTCCGGCGTGGCCGACAAACTGCCCGCGATATGCGGCAGCGCTATGTTGGCGATGGACGTGTCCAGCACCTCCATGAACACCGCCATCATCACGGTGAGCGTGATGATCCACGGATTGTGGCGCGGATGCCACACTTGTTGAGGAGCGTCAGCCATTAAAATAAAAAACCGCCGGAACAATACCTCATTCCGGCGGCGGGCGAAACTGTGATTTGAATTTGGATTACTTCTGCGCCTTGGCCTGCGGCGCGCTTTCCTGCGACGTGGTCGTGGTGGTCACCGGCTTGTGATGGCTGCGGCGGCTGACGATGAGGCGCGCGGCCTGGTAGCCCGCGTAAAAATCCGGGTTCGTCTTTTTGAACTTCGTCATCTGCTTGTCCAACTGCCGGCGGATCAGGCTCTGGTTGTCGTCAATCGCCTGCGGCAGCGTGGCGGTCTGGCCGGCGCGCTTGGCGATGCCCGTCCGCGGCGCGGTCTTGAACTTGGTGAAATTCGCTGTCAACAAGGTCAACGCATTCAGGTCCGCCTGCACGACGTTGTAATCCGCCAGCGCCGTCAGGTTGGTGGTGGCCAGTTGCAAAATATTATTGGCCGTGCGTTCCAGATCGTCGTCCTCCAGTCCGTCCACGGACGACAGCGTCAGGTGCACCTGCGCCTCCAGCGCCGTGTCGTTGGTTTTGTCCGCCAGCGAGAAAAGCTGGTCGGCGATTTCCACGGTTTTTTCCTCCAGGTCATGCCGCGCCTGCCGTTTCAGCTCGGTCGCGCCGTCGGTGGCGTGTTCCTGCGTGTTGGCCTTGTCGGAGATGATCTTGTTGTTGGCCATGATCGCATTGACGGTGTCGTTGATGGCCTTGACGTTGCCCCAGACGGTTTTGTTCTGGTTGAGATAGTCCGTGAGGGTGGTTTGAGCGCCGGTGATGTTGAATTGATCTTGATTCATTGTCGTGACCTTTCTGTTAAGGGGTTCGTAAGCGATTTTCATAAAAAGCGGAATTCTGCCAAGCATCTTTTTTTACAATCGGGATCTGTCCGGCCGGGGGCGAATCCGGCTCCGGCAGGGGCGCGAACCGTTGCCACCGGGGCGAGGTGGAAACTGTCCGGGGCGCGGCGCGTTTGGACGGCCCGGAGCATCGTTCTGGCCGGGACGAGATCGGGTTTGGAACGGGCGAGACGCATTCCCAACGGGGAGAGCGACAATCTGTCAGGGCGAGATAGGATTTGACCGGGGCGAGCAGCCTTCCGGGCGGGGCGAGATGGAATCTGGAAGGGGCGAGATTGGTATTTTGGGGGCGAGACTCGGTTTTTCAGGGATTTATGCGGTTTTCAAGGCTCCTGACCGACAGTTGTCCGCACCCGCCAACGCCAAATCCATGAGCGACTGCCAGAACTCGCAGTTCATCGTTGACGCGGCGGCCAGCCACGCCAGCCCGAACCAACCGACATGCAAGAGGGATTTTATTCACAAGATATACACATGTGCGGGTGTTTTTATTGGCGTCCGCCATGTGGCTTCCGCTCTTTGTTTTGAAAAATTGAGATTTAATTGCGGTCCGCGGGCTGCCATCAGACCAACTGCAACTGTTTTTCATGCGGGATGGGAAAAACTCCAACAATGAGGAACGGGTTGTTCACCCCATTGTGGAATTCCTTGGTCATGCCGAGTAAGAAATGCTAAGTGGGTATTAGATGGTGATTTTATTTCGATTCAAAATAAACTGGAAGCCAATCGCCGCCGCGATTGCCAGGATGATTGCGATGATCGCCGTCACAAAATCTGGCACGCGGAACGAACTCACTTGCACGCTCGGCGTCACGGAAAGTCCGGGGCCAATGGTGTGGTCGGCGGGCAGCGGCTCGTCAAAAATAATTTTCACCGGCACGCGCTGGATGACTTTCACGAAATTGCCCGTCGCATTTTCCGGCGGCAGCAGGCTGAAAGCCGCGCCGCTGCCCGCCTGCACGCTGTCCACGTGCGCGCGAAATTTCCTGCCGCCCAGCGCGTCAATCTCCACGAGCGCGGCCTGGCCGGGCTGCATTTTTTTCAACTGCGACTCCTTGAAGTTCGCCACGACCCAGACTTCCACTGGCACAATGGACAAAATCGTCTGCCCGGTCTGAAGATAGTCGCCTCCTTCAACCTGCTTGCGGGTGATGCGCCCGTCGCACGGTGCAAAAATTTTCGTGTAGGACAAGTTTAATTGTGCCGACGCGACGTTCGTCTGTGCTTCCTCCCATTGTGATTTCGCCAGTCCGACTTCCGCTTCCGCCGCCGTGAGTTGTGAATGGGCTTCGTCCACTTTTGAGGTTTGAACCGCCGCATTTTCCTGCGCGGAAACCAAATTTGCCTGCGCGGAATTATTCGCGGCCTGTGCGGCGTCAAATTCCTGCTGTGAAATAGTCTTGTCCGCCAGCAACGATTTGGCGCGCTCGAAATTCGTCGCGGTGAGTTTCGCACTGGCTGCGCTCGCATCCATGTCCGCCTGCGCCTGCCGCGCGCTGTCCTCGGCCGTCGTGACTTTTTTGCGCATCAAATCATCCGCCGCGAAGATGGTTTTGACGTTCGCATCCTGTGACGCGGCGGCGGCCTGTTTTTGCGCAACGGTGATCGCGTAATCCGACGGGTCAATCTCGACGAGCAAATCATTTGAGCGGACCAACTGATTGTCCAAAACGTGAACGGCGGAAACCTGGCCGTCAATGCGGGGCGCGATGGAAACAACGTGGCCGGCGATGAACGCGTCGTCGGTGGATTCGTGCGTCAGCGCGTCAAAAAAATATCCCAGACCGACGAACAACAGCGCGGCGAGAACGACGGCGGCCGGCCAGATGAACAGCGGCGAATTGAGTTTTGCGAGCCGATGGCCGTTGCCGCTGGCAGCGGGCGGAGCCGGTTGGTTTGGGTTTTCACTCATGGCAAATCACTTTTCCACGGGCGGGGTGTTTTCGCCAGTGTGATCCTTCGCGATCAAAATGTAGATGGACGGCACGACGAGCAGCGTGAAAAAGGTGCCGATGGTCATGCCGCTGACGAGCACGATGCCTATGGAATTGCGCGCCGCCGCGCCCGCGCCGGTGACGAGCGTGAGCGGGAAGTTGCCGGCGATGGTGGCGACGGTGGTCATCAGCACCGGGCGCAACCGCAGCATGGCGGATTCGCGGATGGCCGCGATTTTCGGCCGGCCCTGGCGCTGGAGTTGGTTGGCGAACTCGACGATTAGAATGCCGTTTTTGGAAATCAAGCCGACGAGCGTGATGAGCCCGACCTCGGAATAAATGTTCACGGAAGTCGTCCAGCCGTCGGTCCAGAAATGAAGGTTCGGGTTCGGCATTTTCCAGAAGCAAAAAATCAGCGCGCCGAAAATCGCCAGCGGCACGGAGCCTAGGATGATGATGAACGGATCGCGGAAGCTGTTGAACTGCGCGGCGAGCACGAGAATGATCAGCACGACTGCCAGCAGGAACGCCGGCAGAAATTGATCACCTTCCTTGCGCAGAAACCGCGAGTCGCCGGTGTAATCGAGCTTGTAGCCGCTCGGCAGCATCTTGGCGCATTCGCTTTCGAGAAATTTCAGCGCGGTGTCCAGCGGCACGATGGCGACGCCGCTGATCTTGACGGAGTTCAACTGCTGGAACC
>PKZR01000250.1 GCA_003133815.1 Limisphaerales bacterium
TGGTGTTGCGCTACGGCGCGGCGGTGGTGGTGATGGCATTTGACGAACTCGGCCAGGCGGATTCGTTCGAGCGGAAAATTTCCGTCTGCAAACGCGCCTATGATCTGCTGGTGGAAAAAATCGGCTTTCCGCCGCAGGACATCATTTTCGATCCGAACGTGCTGACCGTCGGCACAGGTTTGGAGGAGCACGCGAATTACGCCGTGGATTTCATCCGCGCGACACAGTGGATCAAGGAAAATTTGCCGCACGCGAAGGTCAGCGGCGGCATCAGCAACATTTCATTTTCATTTCGCGGCAACAACGCCGTGCGCGAGGCGATGCACAGCGCGTTTCTGTATCACGCCATCAAGGCCGGACTCGACATGGGCATAGTCAACGCCGGAATGCTCGAAGTTTACGAGGAAGTCCCGAAAGAACTTTTGGGACTGGTCGAGGACGTTTTGCTGAATCGCCGCGAGGATGGAACGGAACGATTGATCAAATTCGCCGAGTCGGTGAAGCAAAAGGGCAAGGTCGCCATTGCCGAAGACGCGTGGCGCAGCGGCACGGTCGAGGAACGCCTGTCGCACGCACTCGTCAAAGGCATCGTGGATTTCATTGATGCCGACACCGAGGAAGCACGCCAAAAATACGTCAGGCCGTTGCTCGTCATCGAAGGTCCGCTCATGAGCGGCATGAACGTCGTCGGCGATTTATTCGGCTCGGGCAAAATGTTTTTGCCGCAAGTCGTCAAATCCGCGCGCGTGATGAAAAAGGCAGTCGCTTATCTGCAACCGTTTCTGGAAGCTGAAAAATCCGCCGGTGCCGCGAAGACGCAGGGGAAAATTCTTCTGGCCACGGTCAAAGGCGACGTTCACGACATCGGCAAGAACATCGTCGGCGTCGTGTTGCGCTGCAACAATTACGAGATCATTGATTTGGGCGTGATGGTTCCGTGCGAAAAGATTTTGCAGACGGCGATTGACGAGAAGGTGGACATCATCGGTTTGAGCGGACTCATCACGCCGTCGCTGGACGAAATGGTTCACGTCGCGCGCGAGATGGAACGCAAAGGCCTGACGCTCCCGCTGCTCATCGGCGGCGCGACGACGAGCAAGGCGCACACGGCGGTGAAAATCGCGCCGAATTTTAATCAACCGGTTGTCCACGTCCTCGACGCAAGCCGCGCCGTGCCGGTGGCGAGCAATCTGATCAGCGCGGAACACAAACCAAAGTTCGCCGCGCAAATCCGCGAAGAATACGACCGCGTCCGCGCGACGCACAGCAGCCAGACGGCGAAACTGCTGCCGCTGGAAGCCGCGCGCAAGAACGCGCCGAAATTGAAATTTGATGATTTGGCTAAACCGGAATTTACCGGCAACAAAATGATTGAGCCTGCGCTCGCCGAACTTGTGCCATTCATTGACTGGTCGCCGTTTTTCCACACTTGGGAATTGCGCGGCGTTTATCCAAAAATTCTCCAGCACGAAAAGCACGGTGAGGAAGCCCGCAAACTTTTTGTCGATGCGCAGAAACTGCTCGAAGAAATCGTCAGCAAGAAATTGATTCAACCCAATGCGGTTTATGGTTTCTTCCCGGCCAATCGCGTTGGCGACGACGTGGAACTTTACACGGACGAAACGCGCACGAAGGTTTTGACCACGTTTCATTTCCTGCGCCAGCAAATTGAAAAAGGCGACGGCACGCCGAACTGGTGTCTCGCCGATTTCATCGCGCCGAAAGGCTCGCCAGATTTCATCGGCGGCTTTGCCGTCACGAGCGGTCACAACTTGAAAGAACTCGTCGAAAAATTCAAGGCCGACCACGACGATTACAACGCCATCATGGCGGAAGCATTGGCAGACAGACTCGCCGAAGCGTTCGCGGAATTTTTGCACAAGCGCGCACGTGAAGAATGGGGCTTTGGCAAAGTTGAAAATTTGAGACCCGAAGATTTGATCGAGGAAAAATATCGCGGCATCCGTCCGGCGGCTGGTTATCCGGCATGTCCTGACCATACCGAAAAAGGAATTCTCTGGAAGCTGCTCGATGTTGAAAAAAACGCCGGCATCAAGCTGACGGAGAGTTTTGCGATGTGGCCCGGCAGTTCGGTGAGCGGGCTTTATTTCGCGCATCCCCATTCAAAATATTTCGCCGTGGGAAAATTGGGCCGCGACCAGTTGCTGGATTATCATCTGCGAAAGGGACTGACGTTACAGGAAGTCGAGCGATGGCTTGGCCCGTGGCTGAATTATGATCCGGCAAAAGCCGTTGCCACTGAAGCCTGCGCCTGCGGCATTTCGCATTGATTGCAAATCCGCAGGCCGAACAAAACCTTGAACACGACTTCAGAAAAAACCCGACGTTGGAATTTCAGCCGCCGCGAACGCATCTGCGTGGCGGTAGGATTCTGCCTGCTCATCGCCTTTGGCATCTATCTGGAGCGGCGCACGGCGCTTCGACGCATTCCGATGACGGATTTGGGTGTTTTCGCCGTGGCATCCGAGGCAGTTTGGAGCGGACAAAATCCTTATCTGATCACCGACTGGCACGGCTGGCACTATCAATACCCGCCGACGCTGGCGATTTTATTTCTGCCGCTGGCCGAGCCTGTTCCGAAAGGTTTGCCCGTCCTGAAACCGGGAGAAGAATACACAGAATCCAACACGCCTTACGGCTACGAATTGAGCGGGCATCCCGGTTATGGACACGGCAGTTATTATTATGGAGTGAAAGATCAGAACCGGCGGTTCGTCGGGATTGTTGCGGCCTGGTATTTGTTCAGCGTGTTTTTCGTTTTTTTCTCCGCACATGCCCTGGCGTGCGCCTTGGAAGGTTCCGGCTTGAGTTCAGCTCCTCCGGACGGGAATGTCGAGCGCGGACGCTGGTGGAAATTGCGCCTGCTGCCCCTGCTAGTGTGTGTGGGCTCGTTGGGCAGGGATGTCTCTCGCGGCCAGGTGGACGTGCTTATGCTGGCCATGGTTGCACTTGGAATTTATCTGACTGCAAATAAATTCGGCTTCAAAGCAGGACTTTGTTTTGCATTTCCAGCGACGGTTAAAATGTGCCCCCCATTCCTGCTGATCTACCCGTTTTGGCGACGGCAATGGAAGCTGGCGGCGGGCGTGGTCATCGGCCTTGTTTTCTTTTTGCTGATACTTCCCGCAATCACCTTGGGACCGCAACGCACAATCGGATTATATCAGACCTGGATTCAAGTTCTCGCAGAACCGGCGCTCGGACACGGCGACGACACTTCGCGGCTGAATGAATTGACGGGCATGACAAGCACGGACAATCAATCCCTGCTCGCGGCCATTCACAACTGGCGATATTTCTCGCTGCCGCGAACCGAACGACCGCAGGAAGCGGCGCCATGGGAACGTGATGTGGTTTACGTCATCGGCACGGCGATGTTGGCGGGAATTGGATTCGCCGGCGGATTCCGGCGGCAGGATTCGCGACGTGAACTGCTCATCATTGCCGGACTGCTGATTGGACTGGCGTTTTTGGTCAGCCCCATCGTCCATAATTTTTATCATCTGCTGATGCTGCCGCTGATAGCGGCCCTGCTGGATCAAGGGCTGGCGCGTGAGCCGGGCGGCGCGACCGATTGGAAATTACTTCTGCCGGTGTTCGTTTTTGTGACCATTGACTTTATGGCGGCGATACCGGGCATTGGACCTTTGCTGCGGGACTTGGGCGCACCGTTGTTAAGCCTGGTTTATTTAATGTGGGCTGGAGCGACGGTTTTGAACAAAGCGAAACATAACAGACCAGCCATTTAATCACCCGTCCGGCTTTGAAAACGATTTGGCGTGACGAAGGCGGAGGATGAATCGCGAAGAAATTCAAATTCGCTGCGGCGCCAGTTTTCTGTGTGGCCGGGATGAACGACAAGTATGCCGTTCTTCTTTTGGAGGCAGGCCGCGAAACCTGGAAAATATTCCGGGTAACGGTGATAATTCTTAAAATCATAAATCCCGGCGAAACCCTCATTTGTGGAAATGTCAGCCGCGCGCAATTCCGACAGCATCCGCGCCCCGTAATTTCCGATAAAAGCCGCCTTCAGCCACGGAAGCCGGTGCTTCCGGAGATTTTTCACCGGCTCGCAGGTGTTGCGGACATAGGGACGGCCTCTGGGCGGCAGACTTGAAACAAATTCAATCAAACCTTCCCTGATGCCGGGCAATTGATGCGCGTGCAGGTGGCCGTCAATGTAATCCGGCGACCTGCCGCATTTTTTAAGGAATAGTTCATACTGTGCCGCAACCTCGTTTCGGATTTCATTTGCCCGGATTTGACCCAGAAGCGATTGCCGCAAAACGGTTCCAAAAGCCGGGAGCGATTTTTTATTTTCCAAAGCCGTCAAGGTTTCATCCGCGATGCAGAAATGAAGCCCGATGTCCACGCCGGATTGCAGTTCCAGCAACGGCTTCAACACATCTCTACCGCATCGCTCAAGTGCCACCATGCAGGAAACGGCGCTCAAACGATTCGAGCCGCATAGCTCAAGAATAGCCCGGTCAATATCTTCGCCCATCCCATAGTCGTCTGCGCAAACAATCATCTTTCCACCTTGTTGAATTATTTTCCCAATTTGTCAAGCCGCCGCTCGCCTACAAAACTTGTATTTTGTTATTTTAGCAA
Source organism: Limisphaerales bacterium (assembly GCA_003133815.1). Lineage (GTDB taxonomy): Bacteria > Verrucomicrobiota > Verrucomicrobiia > Limisphaerales > UBA11358 > UBA11358. The sequence goes on from PKZR01000250.1 coordinate 4,633, forward strand.
TAAACTCTGTTCATGAAGAACGACGTTGTGCCGGTTCAAATTCGCGGGATTCTTCCAGCGCCCAGCGGTTGTGCGCTGTTCGTCGGCAACGACGACAAGGTTTTCGTCATCAACGTCGAGCCTCAGATGGGGCAGGTCATCGGAATGTTTTTGCGCCAGACGCCCAAGGAACGCCCGCTCACGCACGACCTCATCAACCGGGTTTTTCTCGGATTCGGCATCAGCGTTGAGCGTGTCATCATCACCGACCTGAAAAACTCCACCTACTTCGCCCGGTTGATTTTGCAACAGCAAAATGAATTGCAGACGGCGCGGAAAATCGTGGAGGTGGACGCCCGCCCAAGCGATTGTCTTGCGATTGCCGCCGCGCAGAAAAAACCGATTTTTGTTTCCGCGCCGTTGTTCGAGCAGGTTGAGGACATGACCGAAGTCCTGAACCGCATCAACGAGACCGGCAGCGAATCCGCCGATTAAAATGGCCGCCGCAAAATCCCCAGCGCTAGCGCTTATATGCGGCGACGACGAATTCGCCGTCAAGCAGCGCGCCAAGCAGATATACATCCAGTGGTCCGAGGAACTAGGCGGCATGGACCACGAAATCATTGACGCCTCGGTTTCCAACAGCGGCGATGCGCTGACCGCAATCGCAAAGCTTCGCGAAGCCCTGAACACCCTGCCTTTTTTCGGTTCTGGCAAGGTCGTCTGGCTGCGCGACTGCAATTTCCTAGGCGACGAGCGCGCCGCTTCCGCGCAGGCCGTGACGGAAACCTTGAACGAAGTCGCCGACGAACTGAAGAATTTCATATGGCAAAACGTCAGGCTTTTGATCAGCGCCGGCAAGGTGGACAAGCGCAAAACATTTTTCAAGACACTCGACAAGATTGGTTCAGTCGAAAGTTTCGCGGGTCTGTCAGCGGACGACAAGGACTGGGTGGAACGCGCCGAAGTTGCGGCACGGACGGCTGTCCGTGAACGGAAAAAAGAAATATCAGAGGAAGCTCTCGCCGAGCTGGTTAGCCGCGTCGGGCCAAATGCGCGGCAGCTTGAAAGCGAAATTGAAAAGCTTTCCATGTTCACCGGTGACAAAAGCAAAATTGAATTTGCCGATGTTGCGATGATTTGTTCCCGCAACAAGACAGCACGCGCATTTGCGCGCGGCGACGCGTTGGGCGACCGCAACCTGCCCGTGCTGCTCAAGCGACTGGATGAAGAATTGTGGGAGGCAAAGTTTGATTCAAAAAAGTCGGAGATCGGCCTGCTGTATGGTTTGATCGGCAAAATCCGCGCGATGCTGCTGCTCAAGGAAATGCTGCGCGAGGGCTGGATCAAGCCGGAGATGGATTACAACCGTTTCAAGGCGCAGCTTGAGCGCGTCCCCGCCGACAAGCTTCCGGAGGACAAGCGTTTTAACCCGCTGGCGCTGAATCCATATGTGCTTTACAAAGGACTGCCACAGGCTAAAAAATACAGTCAGAGCGAATTGGTTCGCGCAATGGATTTGCTGCTGCGCTGCAACCAGCGGCTGGTCTCCAGCGGACTTGACGAAAAGCTCGTTTTGCAGCAAGCATTGGTGCAGATTGTTGCGCCACAGGTGGTAGCGGCCTAGAATTTAATCTGAAACAATGTCAACGTCGTCGGCAAACTTATCGGTATTGGTCGGGAAAAATTTCGCCTGCGTTAAAATCGCCGGGCGCGCCAATTTTACATCCAGCCCGGATTTCAAGACTCTGCTGGCAGAACTTTCACAAAAGGGCTTCGGGCATTTCATCATTGAACTGTCAGAATGCGTTTTGATGGACAGCACATTTCTCGGCATTTTGTCCGGCTTTGGGCTTAAATTGAATCCGACCGGCTCGCCGGACAAATGCGGCGTTGAATTGCTGAACCCGAATACCCGCGTTCAGGAACTTTTGGAGAATCTTGGCGCAATCCACCTTTTTAAGATCACCATCGGCGCGTTGCAACTGCCCGACGATGTAAAATCCTGTACGCCCGAATCCATCAACCCGACCCGCGAGGAAATCACTCGCACCAGCCTTGAAGCACACCAAACGCTCATGAAGGTGAATCCGGATAACTACGCACGGTTCAAGGATGTGACGCAATTTCTTGCCGAAGATTTGAAGAACCTCGAAAAATCCTCCTAACCCGCGCTCGACGCTGCCGCTTGACAATTGGTTAAAACGGGCCTTTGTTGTGGAATGAAAATTAAGCGGATATTTACAGCCCTTTTGGCAATGTCATTGTTGTTGATGAATCAACATGCCGCTTGCGCACAAGGTACCAACAAAAATTACGCCAACGAACTGACCAATGATGTTTTGACGCTCGGTCAAATGATGGCTAGCAACAACATCGTGACCAACACCGTCGGCATGGTGCTGGTGAAAATCTCTTCTGGATTGTGGGCTGGAAAATTTGTAGTGACGCAGGACTCCTACCAGAAGGTGATGAATTCCAACCCAAGCGCTTTTTCAGGCAAAGACAGGCCGGTAGATTCGGTGACTTGGAATGATGCGATGGCATTTTGCGATAAACTCACAAAAAAGGAAAAAATGAGCCGCGATCTACCTCCCGGCTATGCCTATTCGCTTCCAACACAGTCTCAATGGGAAAACCTTGCCAGCGGCACCTCGCTCGACGACGCCGTAACCAGCCTGCCTCCGAGCCATCACTCATCGACCGAACCAGTCGGCAGCCTTGGCGCGAACAGCCTCGGCCTGTATGATATGCGCGGAAATGTCATGGAATGGTGTTTGGATCCGCAGGACCAGCCCTACCGAGTGCTGCGCGGCGGCGCTTGGGATACGTTCGTGGAACCGAACACACGCATTGAATTCCGCAATTATTCGCCACCGGATCAAACCAAGAACGATTACGGCTTCCGAGTTGTGCTCCAAGGCACCGGGCCTTTGACAGAACAAAACTAATCAGGCCGCAGCAGGCGCAGGATTTCCAAGCCCAGGCAGTTTGGGCGGAACTGCTTTGGGCGGAACTTCAGGCAATGCGGTTGCGGCCTGCGCGCCGCTGGGCGGATCTACTTTTGGCGTTGGCGGCGGCGGTGTAAATGTTCCAAGTTTCACGATCTCTTCAACTTGCGCTCCGTCGAGCGTTTCATATTCAAGCAGGGCATTCGCGATCATCTCTAGCTTGTCCCGGTTCGCAAAAATGATTTCACGGGCACGTTGATAGCAACTGTTGATAATGCCGTGAACCTCCGCGTCAATCTCCTGCGCGGTCGCTTCGCTGTAGGTTTTCCGGCGCATCATGTCGCGGCCGAGAAAAAATTCGTCATCCTCGACATATTGCACCATTCCGATTTTTTCGCTCATGCCGTATTGACAAACCATTGCCCTCGCCATGTTCGTAGCCTGATGGATGTCGCCGCCGGCGCCGGTGGAAATATCTCCTGAAACAATCTCCTCGGCGATTCGCCCCGCCATCGTCATTGTTATCGTGTCGAGCAGTTCCTTTTTGCGGTAATTCAAAATGTCCTCCTTCGGCAGCGACATCGTCGAGCCGAGCGATGGGCCGCGCGGAATGATCGTGACCTTGTGGAGCGGATGAGTGTGGTCGAGCATGACATTCACAAGCGCATGACCGGCTTCGTGCCATGCGGTCAATTTTTTGTTCTCGTCCGTCATCGCCATGCTCCGGCGCTCGCGTCCCCAACGGACCTTGTCACGCGCCTCTTCAAGTTCGGGCTGGCCGACAGATTTTTTCCCCGTGCGCGCCGCCAGCAGCGCAGCTTCGTTCAGCAAATTCGCCAGCTCAGCGCCGGAATAACCGGGAGTGCCGCGCGCCGTGACGGACAAGTCAACCGCCGGATCAAGCTTCACGTTGCGCGCGTGAACTTTCAAAATCGCCTCGCGCCCGCGCACGTCGGGCAGGTTCACGGTAATGCGCCGGTCAAAGCGTCCGGGACGCAGCAGTGCGGGGTCAAGAACGTCCGCACGATTTGTCGCGGCAATAATTATAATTCCTTCCTGCGTGTCGAAGCCGTCCATCTCAACAAGCAGCGCATTCAACGTCTGTTCACGCTCATCGTTGCCGCCGCCGAGACCGACACCGCGGCTGCGACCAACCGCATCAATTTCATCAATGAAAATAAGGCACGGAACATTTTTGCGCGCCTGCTCAAACATGTCTCGTACCCGGCTCGCGCCGACGCCGACGAACATCTCCACAAAGTCCGAGCCGCTGATGCTGAAAAAAGAAGCGTCCGCTTCGCCGGCGATGGCCTTAGCCAAAAGCGTTTTACCGGTTCCCGGCGCGCCGACCATCAGAACACCCTTCGGAATCCTTCCACCAAGCTTTTGAAACTTTTTCGGATCTTTCAAAAAGTCCACGAGTTCGGAGACTTCCTCGATTGCCTCCTCAACTCCGGCCACGTCCTTGAAAGTTGTCTTGTTCCGGTCCTTGGCAAGCAACCGCGCCTTGCTCCGTCCGAAATTCAACGCGCCTTTGCCCGCCATCTTCAACGGACGCATAAACAAAAACCAGAACAGCACGCCGATGCCCACGAAGAACAAAAGCTGGTAGCCGATTTCCGAAAGCATTGCGTTGGGAAAGCTTTCGGAAATTTTGTTCGATGTCAGCAGCTTGTCCTTCATCGTTGGCGTCAAATCCAGCGCCGGCACCACGAAATCTGTCGTTGCCGGCAGGCCGTTCGTTGATTTGACGATCGCCCCATCCTTGTCTGTCTGATAAAACTGGCCAACCACGCTGTTCGGGCTGCCGGTCATTGACGGATTGTAAACGAGCGTTGCCTGGGCAATCAGGTTTGAATCAAACTTTTGTAGAAACACCGCCTCTCCCAGAGTCATGCCGGTCGGTGTAGTCATATGCTGACGGACAAACATCAGCGCCGCGATGCTGCCGATGATCACAATCCACGCGACCCATGTGAACGTGGGAACGTTAAATCCGCCCGGCGGCTTTTTCTTGTCGTCTTTCTTTTTGTCGTCTTCGTCAAACATATCAAACGTAATCCTGCATTGATAATTGCGCGGTAAACTATCACGCCATTGCCGCTTTCGCAATCAATCAATTCCGCTACAATCTACACCATGCGAATCGGTGCGCTCAATTTGGAATCCAATTTATTTTTGTCGCCGCTGGCAGGTTACACCAACCTACCCTTCCGCCGCGTCGTGCGCGAAGTCGGCGGCGTGAGCCTTTGCACTACCGACCTCGTTAACGCCCGCTCGCTCCTCGAAAAAAACCACAAGGCGTTCAAGCTCATCGAAACTTCTCTGGCCGATTCGCCCCTCGCAGTCCAGCTTTTCGGCTCCGTGCCCGAAGAAATGCGCGACGCCGCCGTTTATCTAGAATCACTAGGCATCGCGTCCATTGACATCAATATGGGCTGTCCCGTGAAGAAAGTCTGCAAGGTCGGCGGCGGTTCCGCGATGATGACTGAACTCGACAAGACCGCCGCGCTCGTAAAAGGCATGGTCAACGCCGTGAAAATTCCCGTCACCGCCAAGATGCGCCTCGGTTGGGACGACGATAATCTCACCGCGCCCGATCTGGCGCGCACGTTGGAGGATGTCGGCATTGCAGCAATCTTTGTCCACGGTCGCACGCGCGAACAAGGTTTTGG
>PKZR01000067.1 GCA_003133815.1 Limisphaerales bacterium
AAACTGACCTTCGCAAGCTGCTATTCATCAGCTACGCCTACGAAGATCAGGTGTTCGCGAAATGGCTGGCGCGGAAGCTGGCGTTCTATGGGTATGGCGTTTGGATTGATCAAATCGAAATGCTCGGCGGTGAATCCTGGGTCAAGGAGGTTGATGTCGCGATCAAAGACCATTCCTTTCGCGTGCTGGGCCTTCTCTCCAAAGCCTCCATCGGGAAAGACAATCCCCGTAAAGAACGAACGCTTGCGCTTCAGTTGGGCAAGCAACGCAAGACCGATGACTTTCTCATCACGCTGAATCTCGACGGCTCTCAACCGGATTGGACGCTGTCGGATATTTCGTGGATTTCATTTCGGGAAAGTTGGGCGGATGGCCTGCGCCGGCTACTCAAAAAACTTGAATCATTGGACGCTCCAAAGATTCATGCCGGGAATTCCGCCATTGCGAAGGCAGCCTTGGAGCGCGGGGCTTCCCTCCTGTCCAAAAAGTCGGAAGCCCTCACAACGAATTGGATGCCTTTCGTGCAAGTGCCCGAAGTGCTTCACATTTTCGACACGTCAGAACTGGATAAGGAACAAGTAAAATTATGTCGCGATCTTTGGCCGTATTACGGACTCGAACCCGGAAAGGCTGCGGCCTTTTCACCACCGCCATCCGAATTTGCAAAAGTCGTGAAACAAACCAAGGAAGCCGTCCATTGGCCGTCCTACGATTCAATCCACGACACATCAACTCACAATATCGTCTCCAACCTGTTGAAACGATCCGTTCACTCCTGGCTTATCCGAGCAGGCTGCATCTTGGCTGCGGATTACAGCGCCTGTTATTTGCCTGCGCCATTTAAAGGTGAATCCATTTTTCGCTTCAAGGACGTGGATGACAAATCTTCTTACATCCGAGTCGCGGGCAGCGTTCGGCTTTATCGGCCCAACTCCGCCCCGGAGGAAATCATTCATCACCCGGCAATCCGTTACGTCATTCGCAAGACAGACATGGGAGGTTTTGTCATTCAACTTCGCCCCGGCGTGGCTCTTTTCGACGGCGCACACAAACCAATCACCGGCAGAAAAGTTGGCCCGCGAACCAAGAAAGTCACGCGAGCTTACTTCAATGAGAAATGGCGCAAGCGGTTGATGGCTTTTTCGCAATTGCTGGCGCAATCCGCGAGCGAAGACAAAGAAACTGTTTTGAGGCTCGGAGCACTTGTCACCTTGAACACGGATTGGTCGCTGGACGAAACGTCACTCACCGCTACGGCGACCGCTGAGGTGGAAGAGCCGGCCCAAGATGATGTGCATGTCAGCCCAGAGGAAATGGAGGACGGCCAAGATGAGTAATCCACTTTTGAACGTCGAGGTTCTCCCGGAACCTGAATTAGAATTCGCCACGGGTCAGCAAATCGAGCATCCGGCAAAAGGTCTCGGATTATTCGGTCCGGTGGACAGCAGCGGAATTGAAAAGCCCAACCGGATTAGTTATGCCGTCATCGGAAGTCCTGATGGCATCGCCGGGTTTGGAGCATTTGCCGCGCGACTGAATTCGCCGATTGATCCTCCACCCGAGCGAAGCGAAATCCTCTGGCCTCACTACCCAGGTTTTGAGGAAGCGATGCATGCTGTATTCCCAAAATCTGCGCCACTTTCTGAATCCCTTGATCCGAAGAAGATAGCAGCGACCGCCAACCAAGGCGACGACCACAAGAGGGTTTTCGAGGTCACCGGTCTTTACCTTGGTGCAATCCAGGCACTCTCACGAAAGGACACCGCCATCGACATGACAATCTGTGTCGTGCCGGAAATTGTTTATACTAATTGCCGGCCGTTATCAAAGGTCTCGCAGGGGACGGGAAAGCGGCTCTCGTCAAAGGAAGTCAAACTGCGGAGGCAGACCACCGACCTGTTCGGCGGATACGATTCCCAGCAGTATGATTTTTCATTGGACTTCCGCCGCCAAATCAAGGCTCGCGCCATGGAGTGTAAAATGCCGATTCAGATTGTTCGGGAATCCACTCTGAATCTGTCGGACGAAAAGCCACCGTGGGGCCAGCGCGTTTTAACTCCGCTGTCCGACCGGGCTTGGAATTTATCCACGGCACTTTATTACAAGAGCGGACGCAAGCCTTGGAAACTTCCGGGCGCACGAGATGGAGTTTGCTACGTCGGGATTGCATTCAAACGCACTGATGAAAACGGGCGAACCGCTTGCAGCGCCGCACAGATGTTTTTGGATGATGGAGATGGCATCGTATTTCTCGGTGATTACGGCCCTTGGTATTCGCCTGACTCCAAGCAATGCCATCTTTCGCGCGCCGCCGCCCAGAAGCTTCTTGCTGGGGTGCTCAAGACCTACGAGGAGCAACACGGGAAAACTTTGCGTGAGGTGTTCCTGCACTGTCGCTCGACCATTGACGACGAGGAATGGCGAGGCTTTCAGGAAGCATGTCCCAAAGGAGTGAAGCTCGTGGGAATCCGCGTCGCGCAGGATCGCCGGGGATTGAAAGCTTATCGAGCAGGCACTCGTCCAGTTGTGCGGGGAACTTTTTGGAAAATTTCGCCCCGCGCTGCTTACCTCTGGGCCTCCGGGTTCAAACCTGCTCTGAGAGTCTACGATGGCTGGGATGTTCCCGAACCGCTGCGGATTGAGATCCAGCACGGCGAGGCAGACATCAGACAGGTCGCCATTGATATTTTCGGTCTGACGAAGTTGAATTACAACGCCTGCAAACTCGGCGAGAGCCAGCCGGTGACAGTGCATTTTTCTGACGCCGTTGGGGAAATCCTAGTCGCCAATCAAGGGGCAAAGCATTTCCTGCCGAACTTTAAATATTACGTGTGATGCCCACCGCGCCGACATCAAATTTCACCCCTGACTGGGATCCTGGGAATCGCGACGACCATTTCAATAAACATGGCGTGGAGGTCGGCACGGTTTTGGGACTGATTCCATTCAGCAAATGGGATTACGATGCCGCCTCCAAGAATACGGTGCAACAGGCCCGCCTGTTTTTTAGAGCGGAGCATTGGCATTGCTCCAGATATGAGGAGGCCCGCGCGTATTTTCTGGACCGCCACTTGTTGCAGGCCATCACCAACAGGAGCGTGCAAATGTTTGCCAGCTATTATCCCGAAACCTTTGATAAAACCGAGACGCCTACCAGTCTCCGCGCCATGACCGAGGGGGACAAATTGCTGAAATTTAAAACCTCGCTGACTAACAAGGAACGCGGCGGCATTTACCAGAACGTGGAGAACTTACATGGCTTCGTCTAGTCAACATCTCACTACCGCCGCCTGGGAACTGAAACGCATGCGTAGCGACCTGCGCCAAATGCGCCTCAGCAGTCCCGGATTTGACTGGTTCAAGCCTCATCCTGCCCCACGTAGTTTAAATGGCGACGAATTGGTGACACCCTGGCGCTTCGCGGCCCATTTTCTCTCGGAATTTGAAATCTGGCGTTCCGCCGTCCAGCGCTGGGAGACTCTGTTCGGTCCCGGTCGCCAGCCTGACTCATGGCGACAACCGATGCAGCGCTGCATCCGCCAGGTGCAGCGGATTCTGGGAGCCAGAGGATTTCATCAGGCCCTTTTTGCAGAACAATCGATGCGGGCTCTCTTGTCATCGGGCGAAGATCAGCCGGATGTCGGCATTGAAGGCACCTTCACCCGGTTCATGCTCGCCCAGCAAAAGGTCGCGCTGGCGCGGATCATTTCTTCCGCCCGGGAATACGAGGTGCGATTGCCGGATTTGACTCAGGATGAATTTGAACCTGACACGGTTGCCGAGGACATTTCACCGGAGAACGCCTTCGATATCCCGAAGCTCTTGTCAGACCAGTCCCGGTTGCATCGGTATCTGAATAAAATGCCTCCGGCCACCAAAACCAAGCTGGAATGGCATCTCTGCCAATACCGCGCCGCCCTCTTGCAAGCCACTTGTTTGCAACCGGCCGGCGTCCGAGACTGGCCCACGCACCTTCTGATTGAAAGATCCATCATTATGAAACTGAGC
>PKZR01000306.1 GCA_003133815.1 Limisphaerales bacterium
CACCTGGGCAGGAGCCAACTGGAGCGCGTCACCAGTTCCCGGCACCGGCGATACGGCTACTTTCAATGGCACCGGGAATGGCAACACCACGATTGATTTGGGTGGTGGTGTCACAATTGCAAACATCCTTTTCAATACTGGCGGCGCGGCGGCTTATACCATTGGCACCGGAGCAGCAGGCAGCGAGACGCTCACGCTCAACGACAGCGCGGCGGTCACGCTGAATTCCACGGTGGCCAACAACCAACTGTTCAATGCGGCGATCACGCTGGGAACCGCGACGACTGGCGCATACGGATTTAACAACAACAGCGGCAGCACGCTGACCTTGGCCGCCAATATTTCCGGCGGCGCGGGCGGGACGGCGGGCACCAAGACGCTGACCATCGGTGGTTCGGGCAACACAATTTTCGGCGGGAATCTCAACAAAGGAAGTGCGAGCAACATCAACCTGGCCAAAAACGGCTCCGGCACATTCACCGTCAACCCTGCGAACAATGTGGGTTCCGCCTCCGGTACCGTCGCCATCAACGCCGGCACGCTGGCAATTGATTTCGTGAACGCCGGGGCAAACGCCAGCCTGTTGAGCAGTTTCTCCCCCGTGACCTTGGCCGGCGGTAAATTGCAGATTATCGGCAATCCGGCCAACGCCAGCACCCAGACATTTGGCGGCGTGACGGTCAATCCGGGTTACAATGTGATTTCCGCCGGGGGAACGACAAGTCCCACTTTGACTATGGCCGCTTTTCCGCAAACGCTCGGATCGCAGACGAGGTTTGACGGTCTGGCGACTATTAATGGTGGCGGCAATGTGGCGGCCACGGCGACGATTACGACCACGTCGCAGATTGGCCAGGCGAGCAATTTCGGATTGATGTGGGGCACTGGCCGCGTTTCGGTGGCGACCGTTGGTCTTTACGACTGGGCCAGCACCTATACCACGGGAGGCGTGTCCGGCTCATCACCTTACACGATCATCGGCGGCAGTCAGGTCCCCGGATTTTATGTGACGCTTGCAACGCCGGCAAATTTGGTCAATGGCGATGACAATGTTGACATTACTGGAACTGGAACGGCAAATGCGTCTGGTTCCACCCAATATGCGGACAGCATTCGATTTAATACTGCGGCGACAAACACTTTATTCGTCGGTGGCAGTCATGGTTTCCTATGTGCCGGTGTTTTGGTGACTCCGAACGTAGGCACCAATAATATCACTATCGCTACTACGAATGGCGGATGGATTGCCGCCAACAATCCCGGCAACAACACCGTTTGCGGTGTGAGTTTTTACCAGAACAATAACCTTGGCGAATTGCTGATAACCGCCCCGGTTGGCCAGTATGGCGGCACGGGCCGAACAGCTTCTTATGTTCAGGCGGGGCCGGGGACCGTGGTGCTTTCGGGAGTGAATACTTATACGCAACCATCTTATTTGAATGGCGGCGTAACTGTCATCAGCGCCGACTCCGGTTTGGGAGCAGTCGGGACTGGTGCGCAAGTGAACCTGAATGGCGGTACGCTGTTAAGCATGGCGAGCATTAATTTGGACAATATCGGGAGCAACAAGCGCACAGTCGCCGTTGGCAACAACGGTGGGGGTTTGGCGGCGGTCACGGGAGCAACTCTGACTATTGACGGCCAAGTAACCGGCATTGCCGGGCAAGGTCCTCTGGTCATCGGCATTCCGGCTTCAAGCGCAAACGGAGGTGTGGCGAGCCTGTTGCCGGGCACGGGCAGCGGCACTGCGAACACCACGCCGGTTTATGCCAACGGCACGGTGATTTTGAGCTTCCCCAACGGGGCGAATGGCAACAGCTTTTTTGGTGGCGTCTCCATCGTCGGCGGAGCCACGTTGAACATCAATAGCCAGTATGCCTTGGGCGGCGCAAATTATGGCGGCCTCACTTTCAACAACGGCACTCTACAATACAGCAATACCTTGGCGTCCGGCGCGGCTGGGACGGCTTTGGATATCAGCGGCGCTCCGGTCACAATGACTGGCAATGGCGCCATTGACGTCAACGGACACACCGTTGCCTTTGCCAACTCAATCGGCAACAGCGGCAGCGGACAGTTGACGCTGACAAATTCCGGGGCGGGCGGCGGGTTGTTTTTGAATGGCGGCAGCACGCATGCCGGCGGCACAATTGTAAACAACGGCGCCATTTTAGGTGGCAGCGGGACGATGGCAGGCAACGTAACTGTGAACAGCGGTGGTAAAACGCAGCCCAGCAGCAGTGCCGGCGCAACAAACATCATCAGCGGCAACCTTACTTACAACACTGGATCCCAGGCCAACTTCAATCTGGGCAGCAGCGCTAACGGCGGCGGCAATGACATGATTATTTTGAACGGCAGCAGCAGCGTCCTGACTTGCGGAGGTGTCAATGTCGGCATTAGTTGCGGCACGACATTGGATTTGACACATGATTATTTGCTGTTCACAAACATTTCGTCCACGGTATCCGGTAATTTCAATGCCACACCGACCTGGTTGGGGACGACGCCCAGCGGTTCAGGATTCTTTTCAGTAGTTGTCACCAATGGGAACGAGGTGGTTCTCCATTATGCCGGCGGCACGCCGCCAACGATTTCCGCCAGCAGTGCAACGCCATCAACGGTTGTTCATAGTCAAAATGTGGTCATCAGCGTGACGGTCACAGCAAACTCTGGCACAATCAACAACGCGACTATAAATTTGACCCCCATTGGGGGTTCGTCCTCGGTGCCATTGACCCTTACGAGCGGTAATTCCACGAGCGGCACATGGACGGGCACAATCACCATTCCAGCTTCCAGCACGTTGGGAACAACGAATTTTAATGTGACAGCATATGATACTGCAGGGAACACCGCCACGGCCGCGGTTTCACTGACCGTCAGCCCGTCAACAGAGACATGGAGCGGACTGGGCGGTGGGAACTGGAGCGACAATGCGGATTGGGCCAGCACCTATGCCCCGGGACTGTTCGGGGACACACTTGTGTTTGCCGGCACGACAGGACTGACTTCGACCATGAACAACAATTATACCATCACGGGTTTAACCTTCACCAATGGCGCGGGAAGCTTTAATATAGGCGCTTCGGGGAGCAGTTTCCTAACTATTACTTCCGGCGGCGTGACGAATAATTCGAGCGGGGCACAGACTTTGAACGTGCCGGTCACTTTGACGACGGCGGAAACCTTGGACGCGGCTGCGGGTGCATTGACTTTGGGTCAGAGCGTCACCAATGGCGGCCTGTTGACCATTACTGACGGCGGTTTTAACACCGCAGTTAACGGTGCGATTTCCGGAAGCGGAGGTTTAACCATGACGGGCACCGGCACGTTGACGCTCGGCGGCACGAACAGTTATACAGGCACCACGACTGTTAACAATGGCACGGTGGTGGTAAACGGGGTAATTAGCAATGGCTTGTCCAGTACCAGCCCCATTTCCATCAGTGACGCCGCCATGACAGTGAACACGGGCGGCTCGATCATCATGGGAAACAATTGGGTGACGGGCGGGCTTATCATCGGCAATGCCTCCGGCAACGCGATTTTGAACATCGCCGGCGGTACGGTGGACGCCAACATGAACAACAATCCTGCCCTGTCAATCGGCAACGTGACAGGTGCCAGCGGATTTCTGTTCATGACCGGCGGCACCTTGGATGTTCCCTTGTCAGAGTTTCACATCGGCCAGGTGACAGGCGCTTACGGAGCATTCGATTTGAGGGGCGGCACGGTGACAGTAGGTGATGGTGCTGGCACGGATGGCTATTTTGTAGTGGGCGCAGTGACCGGCGAGGGCGTTTTCAACATGAGCGGCGGGACGTTCACGGACAACAATGCAACGCTGTCCATTGCCAATAATAATACCACCCCGGTTGGCGTGGTGAATTTTAGCGGCGGCACGTTCGCAGACAATAAGGGCATCCATGTCGGTGAATACGGCACTGGCACCTTGAACGTGTCAGGTGCGGCGGCAGTCAACCTTTCCACAGCGGCGCTTCAGCTTGGTTATGCCACCACCACGTCGGTTGGCACGGTGAATTTGCTGGGTGGCACCATTACAGTTGGTACTGTCAGCAACAACCACGCGAACCCATCAGCAAGGCTAAATTTCAACGGTGGCACGCTTGAAGCCGGAGCGGCCAGCGGGACATTCTTGCAGGGCTTGACCTCTGCGAATGTATACAGTGGCGGCGCGGTGATTGACGACGGCGGATTTGCCATCACCATTGCGCAGCCCTTGCTCGCGCCTGTGGGCAACGGCGTGAACAGCATACCGGTGACCAGTGGAGGTGCGGGTTATCTGGACACTCCCATCGTTACGATCAGCGGCGGTGGCGGTGCCGGTGCCTCGGCGGTGGCAAATGTATCCAGCGGTGCAGTCACCAGCATCACGATTTTGAGTCCAGGCACAGGCTACACTTCGGCCCCCACGGTGACGCTCTTCGGTGGCGGCTACGGCACTGCGGCAACGCTTGGAGCAGCAACCATCGCACCGAACGTGAGCGGCGGCTTGACTAAGCTGGACACAGGCACGCTGACCTTGACCGGGGCGAACACTTACACAAACCTGACAACTGTGAATGCCGGAACGCTGGCATTGCAGTCTGCATCATCGGGCACGGCCGGCTATGTAGTAAATGGCACCCTGGATGTGTCCGTATTAGGCACATTGACGTTGTCCGCCGGCCAGTCATTATCCGGCAGCGGCACCAATAATGGCTCATTTGCCACGTCAACTGGCGTGAACATTTATCCCGGGACGGCTGGGACGGCTGGCACGCTGACCTTCAACAACAATCTTGACCTGAGCGGCGGAGGCACCTGTTATTTTGACATCACCAATTCTGCCAGCAGTGGCGACGATCAGATCGCGGTTAGCGGCACGTTGACCATAAGCGGCGGGGCAATGCATGTGAACGCGTTGAGTGGTGCCAGCCCGCTCGATACGAACAGCGATTATGTGCTCATCGCCGATGCCTCCAGTCCGAGCATATCCAGCCTGCCTACACTGATTTGGGACGGCATCAAGCCGTCCAATTTTGCCAACTTCACACTTCAACAGATCGGCAACAATCTCGTCTTGCATTACAGTTCCACGGCGGCACCGGCGGTTGCAAGCGTTTCATTCAATCCATCAATTGTGGCTCGCGGGCAATATGTATTTGTGGCAGGGACTATAACGCCGGGCAGCGGGACGGTTGACCCGAATGCCGGTGTGACGATCAATTTGCTCGCGTTTGGCGGATCGGCAACTTCGAGTCTGGTTTTGTCGAATGCCAATGTCTATACCAACACCTTTTTGGTTCCCACCAGCACTGCTCCTGGCAGCCAGATTGTGACGGTCAATGTTACTGACAGCACCCCGCTTTCCGGCGCGGGTAGCGGCACGTTGACAATTCCGTCCTTAACGGATGTCTGGAACGGCGGCGACTTTGGTTCCAGCGCCAACTGGAGCGATGGCACAAACTGGGCGAGCACCTTTGCGCCAGGACTGGTCGGCGACAAGCTGGTGTTTGCCGGCACGACGGGACTTGCGCCGTCCATGGACAATAACTACAGAGTCACGAGCGTGACGTTCACCAACAGCGCGGGAAGTTTCAGCATCGGAACTCCCAGCTATAACCTGACGATCACCGCCGGCGGCGTAACCAACAATTCCGCCAACGTGCAAGACCTGAACCTGCCGGTCATTTTGACAAATGCGCCACAAACATTCAATGCTGCGGCCGGGGACTTGACTTTCGATCAGGCCTTGGATTTGGGCAACAATATATTGACTGTCACCGATGGCGGACATAACACCACGCTGAATGGTGTTGTCTCTGACAACGGTGGATTGACCAAGACCGGCAATGGCAACTTGACACTTGGCGGTCAAGATACTTATGTCGGTGCCACGACCATCAACGGCGGCACGGTGACCGTGAACTCCTCCGGTGCTATCAACATCAACGGAACGGCCAACAGCGGAGAAATCATCGTCGGCAATGTCGCCGGCAACGCGACTCTGAATGTTTCTGGCGGAACAGTGTATGCCACCAGAACGACCAGCCCTTCCATTGATGTTGGCGACGCGGCGGGTGCCAATGGGTTCCTGAATGTAAGTGGCTCGGCAACTTTTTATACCACGAGCGAGGTTCACATCGGTGAACTGACGAACGGCTATGGTGTCTTTGATTTAAGCGGCGGTTCGGCCTCGGTTGGCTCCTATTTGGTCGTTGGCGGCAACTTGGGCGGCAAAGGCGTGTTCAACATGAGCGGCGGCAGCTTCCCCGGCAACCTCGCCGGCAGCACCCAGAGCTTGAGCATTGGCAGCCAGGCCAACTCTTATGGCGTGGCGAATTTCAGCGGCGGCAATTTCAGCAACACGCATGGTATTCGGGTTGGTGAAGCGGCTCAAAACTTTGCAACTGGTCCGGCCGCCGGCGTGCTGAATGTTTCGGGTTCCGCGTCGGTCAACCTGACTGGTGGCGCGCTTAACCTCGGTCAAAACGCCACCTCCACCGGCACGGCCAATATGCTGGGCGGCACGCTTATCGCCAATCAAGTGACCAAGCCAAACGCCACCGCAACTGGCCGGCTGAATTTCAACGGCGGCACC
>PKZR01000450.1 GCA_003133815.1 Limisphaerales bacterium
TGAAAAAATTGCCGGACATCATCCTCTCCGACTATTCGATGCCGCAGTTCAGCGGATTGCGCGCGGCGCAGCTTGTGAAAGAGAGTGGAGTGGGAATTCCGTTCATCCTCATTTCCGGGACGGTGGGCGAAGACACCGCCGTGGAAGCCATGAAGCAAGGGGCGACGGACTTTTTGCTCAAGGACAGGATTGGACGGCTGGGGCCGGCAGTGCGCCGCGCCTTGCAGGAAGCCGAAGAACGGCGTGAAAGAGACCGCGTGGAGGACGCGCGCCGGGCGAGCGTGGCGCGCTACCAGGCGCTCTTCGATTGTGCGCCGGATGGCATTGTCATCGCCAATCCCAACGGCTATTACACGGACGCCAATGCGAGCGCCTGCAAGATGCTCGGTTATACCCACGACGAATTTGTCAGGCTGCATATCTCAAACATCGTCATTCAGGCTGAGGTGGGGCACATCGGTTCGGCCCTGACCGAAATCAAGGCCAGGGCCGATTACCACCGGGAGTGGCAGTTCCGCCGCAAGGACGGTTCGGTCTTCACGGCGGAGGTGATTGCCACGGCGATGCCCGACGGCAATCTGCTGGCGATGATCCGCGATATCAGTGAGCGCAAGCAGCTTGAATCACAGTTCATCGAGGCGCAAAAGATGGAGGTGATCGGCCATCTCGCCAGCGGCATCTCGCACGATTTCAACAACATCCTTGGCGTCATCATCGGCTACAACGATCTCATGATGCCGGAACTTGCCCCCGACAGCCTTTCGCACAAATGCGCCGAGGAAATCCGGCACGCGGCGGAGCGGGCGGCGGCGTTGACGCGGCAGCTTCTGCTGTTCAGCCGCAAGCAGGTGGTGCAGACGGTGGTGCTAGAACTTCACCAAGACATCGAAAACATGGATAAAATGTTGCGGCGGCTGGTGGATGAAAATGTCGAGCTGACCATCGTTCCCGAAAGAGATTCCGGGCGGATCAAGGCCGATTCCGGCCTCGTCGGGCAGTTGCTGATGAACCTCGTCGTCAACGCGCGCGACGCCATGCCCAACGGCGGCAAATTGAAAATCGAAACCGCCAACGTCACGCTCGATGAAAATTTCGCGCTCGCGCACACGGGCGCGCACGCCGGCGATTATGTGGCGCTTTCCGTGAGCGACACGGGAACCGGTATGACCGACGAGGTCAAACTGCATCTGTTCGAGCCGTTTTACACCACCAAGCCGAAAGGCAAGGGCACGGGACTGGGGCTGGCGACGTGCCAGACCATCGTCAAGCAATGCGGCGGCTTCATTGACGTCCAAAGCGAGCCGGGGAAAGGCTCGACGTTCAAAATTTATTTTCCGCGCATCGAGCAGGCGGCGGACGCGGTGGACATGTTCAACAAAACCGTCGTGACGAAATCCCCCGCCCGCGGAACGGAAACCTTGCTGCTCGTGGAGGACGAGCCGTCCGTGCGGCATCTTGCGTGCAGCATTTTGGAGGCGCAGGGCTACAATGTTCTGCGCGCGAACAACGGGCAGGACGGCCTGCGAGTGGCGCGCGAATGCAAAGGCGCGCCGATCAGCCTCGTCATCACCGACGTCATCATGCCGCTGATGAACGGCAGGGTGATGGCCGAGTGGCTCAAGGCGACGTATCCCGAAATCAAAGTCCTCTTTACGTCGGGCTATACCGACGACGCCATCGCGGAACACGGCGTGCTGGAGCCGGGCGTCGCGTTCCTGTCCAAGCCATATTCACCCGCCGTGTTCCTCCGCAAAGTGCGCGGGATGCTGGATAACGAATCGGACACCCAGTTGCTGCGGAAAGAATCCGTGCCAGTCCCGCAAGCCGCCTGATGTCACCGGAATCAACAAACATCAAAACCATGAAAAATAAAACATTTAAACGGCTGGCGGTTGTTCTTGTGCTGGCGGCAATCGCAGGCGCGCGGCTTCAAGCAGCGGGATTGAAACTGATCGGCACGAACGGGCCGCCGGTGGATTTCCACGGATTTGTCAGCCAGGGATTTTTGTATTCAAGCGACTACAATTACCTTGGCGATAACAGCTCGAAAGGTTCATTCCAATTCACGGAGGCGGGCTTGAACGCCTCCTTCAATCCGCTCCCGCGCACTCGCATCGCGGCGCAGGCATTCACCTATGACATTGGCCAGGCTGGCAAATACGACGTGGTTTTGGATTACGCGCTGGCTGAATACGCGTTCAACGATTATTTCGGCATCCGCGCGGGACGCATCCGGCGACCGCAGGGAATTTACAATGACATCCAGGACGTGGACGTGGCGCGGACATTTGTTCTGCTGCCGCAGGGCATTTATGACGCGCGCTGGAGGGATTTTTATGTGTCGCTGGACGGCGGGGAATTTTTCGGCACGATCCCGCTCAAGTTCGCGGGCAGTTTGTCCTATGAATTTTACGGCGGCATGATCAATCCGTCCATGGATGGCGGCGCCGCACTTGAAATCAGCGGCAGCCTGCCACCGTCCGGCCATCTGGATTCAATTGATTCCGCAGATGAGTTTGGTGGGCAGTTGTGGTGGAACACACCGGTTGACGGCCTGCGTTTTGGTGCTGCCGGCGGCGTGGTTCCAGTGTTCAACTTCGACGCCACGATCCAGACTCCCGGCGGCCCCTTCAATCCAAACAACCGGAACGAGGCGGCGTTCCAGCAATACTCCGCCGAATACCTCTGGAAGGCGTGGACATTTCAGTCGGAAATTTACCTTAGAGACTACTTTCCCGAGGCCGCCACGATGCCGGACACCCATCTGCTCACCTGGTATGGCAGCGCGGAATATCGTTTCAACAAGTGGTTCGAGGCGGGCGCCTACTACACGGAATATTATGGTGACCTGACTCAGCCCGACAATTCCCTGCTGTATCAAAAAGACGCCGCGCTCGCGCTGCGGTTTGACGCCACCGAATGGTGGACATTCAAAATCGAGGGGCATTACATCCGTGGCACCGGGTTGCTGCAGGACAACGCAAACAATCCGGTGCAGGGCGACAACGGCTGGTGGATGCTCGCCGTGAAAACCACATTCAGTTTCTAATCGTCGCCCAATCCAATTCATCAATCTGTGAAATCTATTTTCATGAAAATGCGGAAGATCATTGATTTGGAGCGCGGCGACACGTGGCCGCTTTCCTACGATGCGACATGTCGTGCCGTTCCAAAGCGCGGACTTGTCCGCGCAACCCAGATCAGGACAGCACTGAAAATGATTTTGGCCTGCGCGGTATTGTTCGTCGGCGTATTGCAGGCGTCGGCGCTCGACGGCGTGGTGGTAATTGTGAACAAAAGCGTGGCGGCGGACAGCATCAGCGCGGCGGCGTTGAAGGATATTTACACCGGCAATACGAAGTATTGGCCGGACGGACGGAACGTGGACATCGCCCTGCTGGACGATGAAACGGGCACGACTGACGCCGCCTTGAACGAAGTCAGCGGCATGGGCGCGAGTTATTTCAGGACGTTCTGGCAACGCATGGTGTTTTCCGGTCGCGGACAACAGCCGGACAGGATTGGCGATGCCGCGTCGCTCGTGGCATTTGTCGCCTCGACCAAGGGCGCGATTGCAATCGTGCCGGCGAATGCCGATTTGAAAGGCGTCAAGAAACTTGAAGTCAAGTGAAGCCGCGCACGAAAAAATTCCGTTGATTGAAAATGCAAACAGACAAAACAGAGGAAGCGAAGGCAAATCCGGCCCTTGAACAAAGAGTCCGCTCTCTCGCGGCGACGTTCCGCAACATTCT